>JBLNAS010000144.1:0-10011 GCA_050259475.1 Methylocystaceae bacterium | reverse complement strand
CCATGCTTTAGAGATAACTGATTTTCCGTTGGCTTTCCGGCACAATGATTTCTGGCAGCCACGGGTAATGCGTGAAATCTATGCCCAGTCAGCTACGGGTGGGGTTTTGCTAAGTGGCATGGGTAACCCCCGTCCTTATATTAGTTATTTTGATCATTTGTTGTTAAATGCTAGTCAAGTGACTAATCCGTCAATTGATCCCTTGCGGGAACCTATGGAAATAACTACTTATCTGGGTAGTAAAGCCGAACTAATGTCAGAAGCTGAAAAGCCACAATTAAAAATTGATTTACCGATAATGTTCTCGGCGATGTCTTTTGGGTCAGTGAGCCTGAATGTGCAGAAATCACTGGCAGTAGCTGCCAGTGCTATGGGTACTCTGTGGAATACGGGCGAGGGTGGTTTTCACCCTGATTTGTTACCCTATGCTAATAACGCAGTGGTGCAAGTTGCTTCGGGACGTTTTGGAGTTAGCCCCGATCTGTTGGCTAACTCAGCTATGGTGGAGATCAAAATTGGTCAGGGTGCCAAGCCTGGTATTGGGGGTCACTTACCAGGCGAAAAGGTAAATGATGAGGTTGCCTTGGCTCGTATGGTGCCCGCTTGGTCCGATGCTATATCCCCCGCTCCCCATCATGATATTTATTCGATTGAGGATTTGGCTCAATTAATTGAAACCCTCAAAGTAGCTACTAGCTATCGGAAATTAGTAGCGGTCAAAGTTGCGGCGGTACACAATATTGGAGCTATCGCCTCCGGAGTGGTACGAGCGGGGGCAGATGTACTAGTAATTGATGGTTTTCGGGGTGGGACTGGTGCTGCTCCCATGCGGATCCGTGATAATGTGGGGATACCGATTGAATTGGCTTTGGCCCAGGTTGACGCCCGTTTGCGAGCGGAAAATATTAGACAAAGAGCTTCACTGGTAGTAGCTGGCGGCATTCGTAATAGTGCGGATGTTATAAAAGCCATTGCCTTGGGTGCCGATGCGGTGTATATCGCTACGGCGGCCTTGATTGCTCTAGGGTGTCACCAGTGCCAAATGTGTTTTACCGGTAAGTGCAACTGGGGTATAGCCACTACTCGTGATGATTTGACTAAGCGCTTAAACCCGGAATTAGGTTGTGAGCGAGCACAAAATCTACTCCGGGGTTGGGAACATGAAATTAAAGAAATGATGGGCGGTATGGGTATCAATGCTATTGACTCATTAAGAGGAAACCGCTTGATGCTAAGGGGTATTGGTCTAAATGCTACGGAACTTGATCTATTAGGCGTCAAGCCTGCCGGAGAGTGAGGTGAGGGAGATGAGAGTGCAAGCAGACCCCAGATACTGCCTGGGATGCAAACGCTGTGAAGTTTTTTGTGCTGCTAACCATGATGGTTATCAGGGTAAGGTTTTGGTAGCCTTCAAACGGGGTCTTCCCCTGTCTCGCTCCCTGGTAGTAGGCGATGATCAGGAATGGTGGCTTAACACCTGCGCCCATTGTACGGATGCACCCTGCGTAAAAGCCTGTATCAGTGGTGCTTTGTGTACGGATGAGCGTGGCGTGGTTTATCTAGAAGAAGATAAGTGTGTAGGGTGTTACACCTGCACTATCGCTTGTCCCTGGGGTCATATTCGGCCTCATCCTCAAGGCCTACGGGTGGTAAAGTGCGATCTGTGCCGAGAGCGGGGCGGAGAACCGGCTTGTATTGAGCAATGCCCTAATGGGGCGCTACGGCTAGTGGAAGGGGAGTGACCAGAATGAGGCAGGTAATAATTGGAGGGTCTATTGCTGCCGTCGGAGCTATCTCCGGTATTCGTAGTGTCACTCCTGATGATGAAATAATCGTAATCAATGGCGAAGCAGGGGAACTATATTCTCGCCCCTTGATATCATATTATCTAGCTGGAAATAGGCAACAAAACTCAAGTTATCCTTATCCTAATTTTCTGGAGAACAATCAAGTCACTTTGCTTAATGATTGGGTTCTGGGTATAGACCGGGAAAATCGGCAGATTAAACTTAAAAATGGCCAATTGGTTGCTTATGACCGCTTGCTGTTAGCTACGGGATCACTACCGGTTAATCTTAACCTGCCCGGAAATGATACCACCCCGGTTTATAATTTTTATACTCAGGATGATGCCGATAAATTGCGAGAGCTTGCCCCCGGCATCCAAAATGCGGTGGTAATTGGTTCAGGGTTGATCGGTATTAAAGCTGCGGAAGCCCTTCATAGTATGGGGATCAAGGTAACTGTACTAGAGAGGGAAGCTGCACTTATGCCCCGAATGTTGTCACCACTGGTGGCAGCTAGGGTAGCCGCCGAATTGGAACAAGTAGGGATTTCTTGTCACCCAAGCCAGCAGGTAGTTAGTTTAGCTGAGGGACAGGTCCAGCTGAAGGATGGCACTTCATTAGCAACTGAGCTAGTTATTATGGCTACTGGAGTTAAACCACGTACTGAATTGGCCGCTGACTGTGGTCTAGTAATAGAACAGGGGATAGTGGTCAATGAATGGCTACAAACTAGTGATTCAGTTATTTATGCTGCCGGGGACGTGGCGCAAGTGACGAATTTAGTCAGCAGTCAAACCGAGGTCATGGCTTTGTTACCCTTGGCGCGCGAGCAGGGCTGGGCAGCAGGGGTTAACATGGCGGGCGGAAAACAGATTTATCCGGGTGGAGTACCACTAAATGCAGTAAGGGTAGGCTCCCTGGCAGTAACCAGTGGGGGCTTAAGTAATAACCCAGATTTATCCTGGGGTAAATGGCAACAGGGTGACCGCTATCTAGAACTATTTGCCCGTGATGATAGGTTGGTCGGTTTTATAGCCTTGAATATGCCAGAAGTCGGGGGACCGATCTATAACAGCCTAATCCGACCCCTAAATCTTAGAATTGGTGAGTGGCAACATTTTATCGCGTCACCTTCGTTATCGACCATTCCCTCGACCTATTGGGCTCAGTTAAGGAGGTGTACCGGCAGTGACACGTTTGAATGCTGCTAATTATACTCAGGAAGAATTATTAATATTGATGACGGATACCCCGGAATCACACCTGGAACTGGAGAATGTTTGCGGACAACGTTATCTCGGCTGTGGGTGGAAAAACGATAAACAGTTGACTATTCATGGCACCGCCGGTAACAACCTAGGTGCTTTTGCCCAAGGTCCCCAGATTGTGCTTTATGGCAATGCTCAGGAAGGGGTGGGCAATACCATGAGCGGAGGCCGCATCGTCATACATGGGCGAGTAGGAGATGTGGCTGGTTATGGTATGCGAGGCGGTGAATTATATATTCGTGATCATGCTGGCTATCGCTTGGGCATTCATATGAAAGCCTACCGTGAATACCATCCCATGATTGTAATGGGCGGTAATGTGGGAGCTTTTTGCGGTGAGTATATGGCTGGTGGAGATATTGTAGTTTTAGGACTGATGCCTGGAGAGCGTCCACTGGTAGGACGACACTGCGGCACCGGTATGTATGGTGGTAGCATTTATTTACGGGGGGAATACCCGGAACAGTATCTGGCAGCCAACCTGATGAGGGAAATCCTGACCAGGGAGGAGTTAACCCCAATCATTGCTCAACTGACGGAGTTTTCTGAGTTGTTTTCTATTAGCTTGGATGAAATCCTGAGTCAACCATTTACCAGGCTAACTCCAGCCGTTAAACGCCCCTTTGCCCATATTTATACCGGCTTTGTGAGTTAAACCGGGCTACGGGGAGCACAGTTCTGGATTCGCTTCGCGGTAAGAGCTCTTTGGTTTCAAGATGCGGATTGTTATATTCCCGGATTGCTTTGGCTTGTTGCGATCCGTTTTCAGTGGGAGATCCAGATGGGTTGCTAAATCATCTGGATCTCCCACTGATATTTCCAGGTTGTGCTCGCTTGCTAATTCAGGTATTTTTATCGGCATTTAAGAGCAACCAAATATTCTAGGCCGAGCTGTTTACCTTGCTTGGGTTAGAGTAAGCACGGGTGAGAAAGGTAAAACAATCCGTTTACCGGTTAGCCTTGCTGCTGTTGTTTAACCATTTTCTCCTCTAGTTTTTTAAGGTTTTTTAAAACGATTTGACCTTTAATATAGGTTAAGCCTACGTCTTTCTGCTCGACGGCTTGGGTTAGATCTTTTATTGAATAACCAGTGCGGTCAGCTTCCGCTTTTTGTTCCTTGTCTAACTGAATCTGCAGCCTAAGCCAGGGTTCTTCAAGATCTTGTATATGTTGATCGGCGGAAGTCCAGTTACCGGAAAATGCAGCCACCATTACGGACATAACTTCATAACGAACTAAAAAATAATCCTTAGGCAGGGGATAGGCAAAATAACTGATTACCTGACCAAAATCACGATAGAGATCGGTAGCCTCTAGCAAACTCTCAGTTAGCTTTTTTTGGCCTACAACCAGGGTTAGTTTATCCAGTGCTGCTTCGAACGCTTGGCGATCTTCACTGGTCATTCCCGCCTTTATCGCTTCTGGTTCCAACTCGTTCCAGCTTTGGTGTACCTTCATTAGACTCATAGTTTCAGCTTGCCAATCATCTGCCGGGGATTTAGTGGGGGAGGGCTTGGCTGGCTGTTGTTTAGTTTTGCCTCCAGTTTCGCCACCTGATTGCTCACCTTGTCCCGATTGACTGCTTCCACCCTGCGCTTTTTTGTCCTGGGAGCCGGAAGAAGAATCTGGTGCTGGCTTAGATGGCGTTTCCTCAGCCTTGGGCTGTATTTCACTCATTTGGGGTACCCGTTGCTGACTGGCTTTTTTATCGAGGGCTTGCAAGATTTTATCTATTTCTTTAAGCATGGCCTCCGCTGTTTTTGGCGGTTTGGGTTTTTGTCCCTTCGCCTCGGTTTTCGGCGGCACTGGTTTGGCTTCCGGCTTTTTCTGGCAGCCGGTTACCGTAAGTAGCAGAGAAAGGCTAAGGATTATCCCCAGAAGGCGGCAAGTACGTTTATTTAGCATATTTTAAAATCACCTCAGCTTTCTGGGATTGTACTCCCGAAATCATCTATTTTATTGTGGCCGAATTATGAGTAATCATGTGCTAATCGAACCCAGTATTTTTCTAAACTGGTTTCTAGCAGGATGTGGAAAAATAATGTAGAAGTATTACCTAAATTGCCACATAAAGGAAATAGACTAATGGAGAAAAAGCAGTTACTAGCGATAATCGGCATTGTATTTTTGGTAGCCTTTAGTGCGGGTTGGTTACTGAAAGATGTCGGACAGGATAAAGAGCAGCCTGATCTTATAATTGATGCAGCGGCTAATCAAAGTCCTCAAGATAAGGGCGGAGACACTGATGAAGCGGTCACGCAACCACTATGGGTTTATGTGGTGGGAGAGGTTAAATCGCCGGGGGTCTACCAACTTCCAATTGGCAGTCGTATTTTTCAAGCTATTGAATTAGCCGGAGCTGGAGAGCGAGCAGATGTATCGCAATTGGATATGGCGCGGGTGCTAATGGACGGGGAGAAGGTTCGGGTTCCCCGGCAGGGGGAGAAACTGACTCCTGAAATGACGGGGGTTACAGCTAGAAGTCTTAATAGCAATAACTCTGGTGGCTTGGTGAATATAAATACGGCGACGATTGAGGAAATGGACAGCAAGCTTCCTGGTATTGGTCCCTCATTGGCCCAACGTATTATTGATTATCGGACCCAGCATCCTTTTGCCAAGAAAGAAGACCTCAAAGAGGTCTCCGGCATCGGCGACAAACGCTATGAGAGCCTTAAAGACCTAATTTTGGTTGGGCCGTGATGGTGTTCAGTTGGCAATATGCTTTTCTGCTTTTGGCCATGGGTATTGCTATCGGTTCCTATTGGCCAATTACCGGTATGATTGTCGTGGCGACGTTGTTTGGCGGGTTGCTAGTCGGGTGGCTTAGCCATCGTTTATTTGAAGGATTATTCATCACCGGTTTTCTAATTCTCGGATGCTTGTTATCATGGCGCATCCTGCCCTTACCTCCCGTCTTAGACCCGCAGACCACCACTCTTGTTGGAGTGGTGCAACAAATTCCTACTCGGCAAGATGATTACAACCAGACAATATTTAAGTGTGCCAACCAAGGTTATTATAAGTATGTCGTTTTGTATCTTCCAGCTAATGCAGCAGTGAAGAGTGGCGACACCATCAAGGCGGAAGGTAAACTTTCTACCTTGAAGGGGCCGCGTAATCCCGGTGATCCAAATCGGCGACTGATAAAAGGTTATCAGCACCTTTATTACCAATTAAAAGCGTCTGACCAAGGTTGGCAGGTGCTCAAACCTGTTAATAGTTCATGGCGCCAAAACTGGTATGATAAGTTTGTCCTTCAGGCCAAACGCTGGATGCCGCCGCGGTCAGCATCAATTCTTACCTCGGTAATTTGGGGTGATGCCGCTGCCTTGAATGACGATGACTATCGTCTGTTTCAAGAAATAGGCCTTTTGCATGTTTTTGCTGCTTCAGGTATGAATGTAGGCTGTTTAATGCTGGCGGCTGCTCTTTTAACCGGTTTGTTCACTCGCCGACGCGGTTTGTCGATCGGGGTTGGGCTAGCGATTACGATGGTTTACGCTGCTTTAATTGGGTGGCCGGTATCAGTAATGCGGGCAGCATTAATGGCCTTATTTGCTAGTTTAGCCTATCTAGGAGGACGTAAACTAGAACTCAAGGAATCACTGTTTTTGGCAGCGACATTATTACTAATAATTGATCCGGGTTGGCTATTTAATCCTGGTTTCCAGCTCACGGTAATTGCTACTTGGGGTCTAATGATACTGTGTCCAGCTTTGACTAGATGGTGGTTTCCCTCAGGGCAGCATTGGTGGCAGCAATGGTTATTGCCGATTGTGGCAGCAGAGCTGGCAGTCTGGCCGTTAACCGTTTATTATTTTAACCTGGTAGCTCCCGTCTCCCTCCTGGCGAACCTTCTCCTGGCCCCGTTAATAAGTATTTTGGTGATACTAGGCACTATGGCCTTATTTACCTGTCCATTGCCTGCCGTTGCTACAATATTTTGGCTTCCTGGTCGCCATTTACTTGATTTAATCATGATTGTTACTACGTTTTTACATACCATGCCCGGCGGTTATTGGTGGGTCAAAGCTCCCCCCCTAATTGTAGTGTTCGCTTATTTCATTATCTTATGGTGGCTGGCCCAACCTATTAAAGGTTCCTATTATCGGTACTTGGCCTCCGGGCTATTAGTGGGCGCAATGCTAACCTGTTCCTGGCCTCGGGTTCCTAGCGGGAACTTAGTAGTCACCTTTTTAGATGTCGGGCAGGGCGATAGTATCCACATTAGCACCGCCCAAGGCAAGCAAATTCTTATCGATGGTGGAGGATCAGTCAATTATCCAACCGGGCGGTTGGTGGTTTTACCTTATCTGCATCGGCAAGGCATTAATCACCTTGATCTTGCTGTTAGCACTCACCCCCATGATGATCACTGGTTAGGATTACTCGAGGTGCTTCAGAACATGCCCGCTTCCCATTTAGTATTTTCACGGGCACTTCAGGATCACCCATTAACTGCCAAAGCAATTAAGATGTTACCGACAATAGACGGTTATCCGCAGTTCATGCAACGGGGTGATCAGATCAAGTTAGATAATAGCACTTGCCTACAGGTGTTGTCGCCAGACTTTGCAGCTGCCAATGATGTAAATAATGCCAGTCTGGTATTGCTATTGAGCGATAAGAATAACAAAATCTTGCTGATGGGAGATGCGGAAGCTCCAGTAGCCCAAAATTTGCGCTCACGTGGGTTAAAAGGGGTTACGGTGATTAAGATCGGGCATCATGGTTCAACCCGTTCCCGATCACCCGAATTCTATCAAGCGGCAGAGCCGCAGCTGGCAATCATCAGTGTGGGTAAAAATAATGGTTTTGGCCACCCCTCCCCTCTTTTGTTACAGGATTTAAAGGAGCAGCACATAAAAATTCTACGCACGGATTTGGTTGGCGGAATCAGGTTGCTTGCCAGGTCCGGAAGGCTAGAAGTGCAAACCTATGCCCACAACTAAAACCGGTATTGGTATCAAATCGATGCGCAAGTTATACTTAAGTAGAGGAAGTGCAAGGAGAAGATGACTATTGTTTAAGCTGATTTATAGCTCGGAGGATTATCTGCTGGATCGTCGGGTTGCTGAAATGCGAACCCAATTGGAGCTTACAGCAGGTGACGTTGAGACGGTGATAGTAGACAGTGATAATATCACAGCGGAACAATTACTAGAGCAGTTGGACTTCTCACCGTTGTTTGCGACTGCTCGACTGGTAGTTTTGCATAAGTTGCCATTATGGGATGAGGGAGGACGCCGTTCCCAGCTTCTTAGCCAGGTGAAGGACAATTTACTCAACTATTTTCAGTCGCCCCCAGATGGACAGTGGGTAGTAGCTACCGCCGGAAAAATATCGATGCAAAATCCACTAGTAGCCGAACTAAAAAAGCTCTCTGCTTTGGAGGAAATCAAGCCTCCGACCGCCGGGGAAAGGTTGCGTATTATTAAACTCGAATCCACCGCCCGCGGGTTGATGCTGGGGGAAAATGAACTTAAGGCTATCAGCGAGGCCGGGCAAAATCTGTATTTTATCTGTAGTATGTTTGATAAATGGACCCTGCTGCCAGGATTAAAAATAGATGGTCAATTATTACAATTAGAAGGTATTGGAGCTGATAGCGAAGGAGCTATATTTGCTTTTACTGATGCCATTATATTAGGACAAGGGAAAAAAGCCTTGCTAGAAATGCGGCGTCTGCAGGAGGCAGGAGAGCCAGGGTTAAAAATCCTGGCGACCGTTAACCGGCAATTAATGACGCTAGCTAAGGTAAAAGGTTGGGGAGAGGAAGGCAGATTGTCAGCCGATATTGCAGTTGATATCGGTGATAAGAAAGGATTTCGTACCAAGCGTCTAATGCAGGATGCCGAGCGGATAAGCTGGCAGCGACTTCGCTTACTTTTTGGCCTGATCTGTAAAACTGATGTTTCCATTAAGACCAGTCGATTTTCTGAAAGCATGGCTTTGGAATACTTAGCAATAAGTGCGGCGCATCAGGCATAATGTACAACTTTAGATATATAGCTATTAGCAGCAGGTTGCTTAGGTCATCTGCTGCTTTGTTGTTTTGGAAATGGTAATGCAGTTGATCGCTTACTAAGAACTCTTGCAAAGGAAATCCAAAAATGTATAAATTAAGGTATTGATGATCTTTATTTCAGTGGTGTAGTGAAATCACTACAGGTGTATAAATGTCACTACATGATTAAGTTCAAGAAACACTGCTAAATGTATGATATTTAATACATTACCGTTTACTCTCCCCCAAACTAGTGCTTTTCCAGCCATGGCATAATCTTTGCATGACTAAAGAAAAGAGAAAATGCAAGGAGGAGAGACTAAATGGATTGGAAAGCAGAGTATGACAGTAAATTGATGTCAGCAGATGAGGCGGTTAAATTCTTCGATTCTGGTGATGTAATCGCAATGCAGGGGGGGACGGGTATCCCGCCTGCGGTTGCCGCAGCCCTGGCTCGTCGGGCAGGGGAGCTGCATGATGTTACCCTATGCCAGGGATTTGCTCTCGCATTTCATGACTATATGAAACCAGAATTCCGCGATAGTTTTCGGGTGGAAACCATATTTATGGGACCTGCCGAACGCATGTGCCTGCAATGGGGTACTGCCGACTTTGTGCCTAATCACTTGGGTAATCTCGGGCGTTGGCTGGATAATCGGGGTATTAACAAGGTCACCGCGGTAGTAACCCCACCCGATGAGGATGGCTATATGAATCGCTCCTGTTTTGGTGGCCTATGTACTAAACGTCTAGTCGATAGGGCGGAGACGTTAGTGGTCGAGGTGAACCGGAATACCCCGTGGCTTAACAGCGAAGTGTTTAAAGTTCACGTCTCTCAATGTACGGCGATTGTAGAAAATGATGCCCCCCTATTTGAAATCCCGGAAATCCCGATTACCGCAGTAGAAACCGAAATTGCCGGACGCATTGCCGATATGGTAGCTGA
>JBLNAS010000143.1:0-3268 GCA_050259475.1 Methylocystaceae bacterium | reverse complement strand
AGTAGGCTTTCGAATTGAAGTCAACTAAAAGATTGTTGGCGCCAGCCAGGACAGCGATAATGATTAATTATATAATTTTTATAAAAAGCATCTGCTGAGAGGCTGGTGCTTTTTTGTGTGAAAAAGCAAATATAATCGCATATATGGTACAAATTGTATACCAGCTAGCTTCCATAGAGGTATAATAAGGGGGATAACCTATCTACATAATAAGCTCGGAGATAAGAGCGTATTTGCATTAGGAAGAAAACACCAAATATGAAATATACCCCGATTATTCTCTCGACACACGTTGAGACCGTGTTAATGCTATATCGGAAGGACTGACAGATGAACATTCAAATATTTGGTGTAAAAAAATGCTTTGATACCCAGAAAACTGAACGATATTTCAAAGAGAGAAATATTAAATATCAATATATAGACCTTAATCAAAAAGGCTTAAGTAAGGGTGAACTGGAAAGTGTCAAAGCTTCTGTAGGTCTGAATAACTTAATTAATCAAAAAGCAAAGGATTATAATATACTGAATTTGCATCGAATTGCAAGCACCAGTATGCGAGAAGAAATCCTATTAAATCATCCCTTGCTATATAAAACCCCAATTGTACGTAATGGCAAGTCGGCTACTGTTGGATATCAACCTGATGTGTGGAAAGAATGGGAGTAAAGAATGTAAGGAGGACAGGATTGTTGACAACTCCGGACAACTCCGCCAATCTGGGGCTACCTAGGCTGGCGATGTTTATTTATACGAAGAAACGCGAGAAGAAAGCTTGGGTCTTAACAGCCATTTTCTAACCCTTGGTCTAATTCCTCCAATTCCTGCTGCAAACACTCCCACCTGGCATAGCTTGCCTCAAGTACTGGTGTTATCTTGCGGAATTCGGAAGTGTATAGACGAGCTTTTTCCTCATCATTGTAAGTACTCGGTTGGGCCAGGATACCTTCTAATTCATTCTTTCTGCTTTCCGTTTCCATTATGTCAGCTTCCAAAGCGGCTAGTTCTTGAGTTAACCTGCGGCGAGCCTTTTTACGTTCTTTCTCTGCTTCGCGCAGATGCCAATCAGGTCGGTTGGCCCTTTCTTTTGTTTCCCGTTTCTCTATCTGGAGGGTCTTTTCCTTTTCCAACCTTTTTTCCTGATAATAGCTATAGTTGCCCCAGTAGTATTCTGACTGGCCGTCTTCTATAGCCAGCACCCGGTCAGCTACCTGGTCGATAAAGTAGCGGTCATGAGATACCACCAAAACTGTACCATTGTAGTCAGTAAGCATTTTTTCCACTACCTGGCGACTAGCAATATCCAGATGATTGGTGGGCTCATCCAAGAGCAGGAAGTTGGCGCCGGAAAGAATCATTTTCAAGAAAGCCAGCCTGCCAGTTTCCCCGCCACTTAAGCTGCTTATCAACTTGAAAACATCGTCCTCGCTAAAAAGCATGCTGCCCAGGCAAGTGCGGGCTTCTTCCAGGGTCAGGTCGAAATGATATAGAATTTCCTCAAGTACCGTGCGTTCAGGGTTGAGGTCTTCATATTCCTGCGAAAAATAGGCTATCTCCACCTGGCTCCCCAGCCGTACCTCACCCTCATCAGCCGGTATTTGCCCGCTTACTATTTTCAAAAGAGTAGTTTTGCCAGCGCCATTTGCTCCGATGAGGGCGACTTTGTCACCTTTCTTTAGATTTAGCTGCACATTTTTCAGCACAACCCGGTCCGAATATGATTTTGCCACCCCATCTACCGTTAAAACATCATTACCACTTTCCCGTTTGGCCTTGATCAGATGACTACCAAGATGGTGTTCCCGGTGGGGGGCAGTAATGCGTACCACCCGTTCTAACTGCGATTGACGTCCTCGCGCCTGTTTGGACTTGATCCCTGCCTTGAAGCGCCTAATATACTCTTCCGTCTGCTTTATTTGAGTCTGCTGCTTTTGATAGGCCCTCTGCTGCGCCAGATCATCTTCGGCTTTTTTCTTCACATAGGCGCTATAATTCCCGGGGTAGGATTTTAACTCTCCCCCCCGTATTTCAGCTATGCGAGTGGCAACTCTATCGAGGAACATCCGGTCATGGGAAACCACAAATACCGTTCCCGCATAATTCTTGATAAAATCCTCCAGCCATTCTACTGACTTCATATCCATATGATTGGTCGGCTCATCCAGCAATAGAACATCTGGTGCCAAAGCCAGGAGACGCCCCATATTCAAACGAGTCTTCTGTCCTCCGCTAAAGCTGCTCACCGGCTTTTGAAATTCCTCGCTCGCAAAGCCTAGCCCGGTTAGAATCCGTCGGGCGGTATTTTCACAGGCATAACCGTTGGCCCGCTCATATTCTTCGATAACTCGGGCATATTGTTCCATAAGCTTGGGTAATCCGGGTTCGTCATTGCCCATTTTTTCTTCTAATTCATGCAATAAGCGGCGCTGGTCAATCAGCTGGGTAAAGCTCTCCATAACCGCATCCCAAGCGGTAATGCCCGGTTGGTTATCACTCATCTGTTCCAGGCAACCCAGAGTAAGGGAAGAGGATAGTACGATCTCTCCCGCATCCGGCTGTAGCTCGCCGGTCAAACAGCGCAGTAAAGTCGTTTTTCCCGAGCCATTAACTCCTACCAGGCCAATCCTGTCCTTTGCTTGAATTGCCAGGCTGACTCCTCGCAGCACCTGCTTATCAGCAAAAGATTTACTTACTTTTTGTACCTGGCAAACAATCATTTAGATTCACCAACCATAACAATATTTTCATCAAGAACCCAGTCAGTTTGTTTGATACTTTGAGGGTATAGAACTAGTTGACTGGGCTATTGAGCAAATGTCCTTAATGCCCGAAAATTTACTGATAATTCTATTCGGTTTAGCTTTGGGTATGTAGCGCAGTATTTCTACGGATGATATAACGCTATCCAATTTTAGCATAACGTAAACAGATGGCAAGAGAAGAGGGCTTATGATGATCGCTTTTATGACACATTCATTTAGGTGTATAATTTTATCGGAAATGAGCTGGAATAGACGATTCACCAACCAGTTATTCATATAGCAGCTCGGTATCTAAGGGAAATGTTGCCGTGGGAGCAATTTGTGGTGCAACAGTTGGTCTTGCCGAGAACGAGATACTGAATCAAAGATGGCATACGATAGATATTTTGGGGCAAATAAACAGTATTAAACGATTAATTGCTGGAAAAGGGAGTGATAGAATTGACTGCTCTATTGCACAACGATAGACCCTTGGACTCAGGACCTTTCTACCACGGCACAAAAGC
>JBLNAS010000142.1:0-5182 GCA_050259475.1 Methylocystaceae bacterium | reverse complement strand
CTTAATAATGGCAATAGCCATCCGATGCGGGTAGCTTTGGAACGATTAGAGCAGGAGTGGGGCGGCCAAGCTTTGTATAATCGTTTGGAGGGCAATGCTTTAAGAGACCAAAGTAATTTCTATATGACCTTGCCGTTGCGCTGGCAGGGGAGGCTGGAGAATGCTGAAGTTAGTATTAGCTGGCGTCGTGATAACCGTAGTAAAGGCGCCATACCTAATAACTTAACTGTGAATGTAGGGTTGAACACGGTAAATCTGGGGGCGGTAATTTTCCATTTGCGTACCCAGGGTAAGCAGTTGGGGTTAAGCATTTATTTAGAGAATGAAGTAGTCAAATCCCAGGTAGATCAGCAAATACCAGAGCTTATAACCCAATTAACCAACATGGGTTATGATACCAGCTTTATGGGTAGTCAGGTAGTTAAGCAGCCCAATTTACGACCCGAGTTTATTGACGAAGTTAGTAATGATAATTTACCACCGGTGACGGGACTGGATTTGAAAATATAGGAGGGCCTGCCGTGCTTCACAATGAGGAACCCCGAAAAAAGGCAGTAGCCTTAAAATATAATGCCCATGAGGATGCGGCTCCGGTGGTAGTGGCGAAAGGTCAAGGAGAAGTAGCCGAGCGTATAATAACTATAGCCCGTGAACACGAGATCATAGTTCAAGAAGATCCAGAACTAGCAAATTATTTATATGGGGTAGAAATTTTCGATCAAATCCCTATGGAGTTATACGGAGTGGTAGCTGAGTTACTAGCCTTTGTTTATCATCTGGATCAAAAGGCAGGCATTAAATGATGAACCAACGCCAGCACCTGGGTAAACAAGGAGAAGAGATAGCAGTTCGTTATCTCAAATCCCAAGGTTATCAGGTATTAAGGGAGCGTTATCGGGTGGCTCAGGGTGAAATTGATATCATTGCCACCTGGGGGCAGACCCTGGTTTTTATTGAGGTTAAAACCCGGACGTCTACGGCTTATGGCTTACCAGCAGAGGCTGTGACCTATCAGAAACAGGGTAAAATTCGACAGGTGGCGATGGCTTTTTTACAGGAAGGGAATCATAAGTATAACAATTTTCGCTTTGATGTGATTAGTATCTTAATGCAAGGCCGGGAGAAATACCAATTAGACCATATCGAAGGCGCCTTTTAACCTATTAACCAACGGGAAGAATAATAATTGTTAGCTAAATAGGATAGAGGTCAGTAGGATTGCGCTGGCAACCATTATTTAACAATAGACTTTTTCTCCTCCACTTAGATGGGGACACTGGCTGCGGACGTCGATATAATCAAGGGTTCAGGGTTATTATCCCTTTCGTGAATATAGCGTTAATGGTGTGTAACCAGCCTTCTACCATTTCGCATATAATGCACAAGAAACAACGAAAGGGGGATTTAAAAACATGGATGGATGTAATGCTGGTGTTGGATTTGGGGGTCAATGGTTCTTTTGGATAATCATCCTGATCCTGCTCTTCTGCTGCTGCGGTAATGGCTTTGGCGGAGGCTTTAACAACTTCTAACATCAAACCAGACCAATAAAGGGGCTTTGGTAACGCCCCTTTTTTTATTAAGCAGGGGGGACAAGTTATTATTGACTAGGGGAGGGATAAACAATGGAGATTGCTATTTACATAGCGGTAATTTTGGTGATGCTAGTTGGGGTAGCAGGGACTCTATTGCCGATAGTACCAGGAATACCTATCATCTTTTTAGCAGCCGCTGGTTATGGCTGGTACGAAGGGTTTAATCAGATATCTGGTCATTATCTGACGGTATTAGCAGCGATAGCCATATTATCAGTAGCAGTAGATTATCTATTTAGCATGTATGGAACCCGCTTTTTTGGTTCAACTCGTTTTGGTAGCTGGGGATCGGTTATTGGTGGAATTATTGGTATAACCTTAGGTCCGATTGGTATTATAATTGGCCCTTGGCTGGGAGCGGTAGTTGGCGAGTTATTAACTGGGCGGGCAACTCGGGATGCACTGCGAGCTGGTACCGGAGCCCTGCTAGGTATGCTGTCAGGAATGCTGGTTAAACTGTTGTTAGCTATTGGAATGTTGATTTCTTTTATTGTAGTAACGCTGCCAGTTGTGTAAACTAGATAAGTTAGTATTTTCTATACGTTGATTAAACCAAGAAAGGGTGATGGTATTATGACCAGAGAAGAGATCATCAGACTTGCGGACGAAGAGAATGTCCAGTTTATCAGATTGCAGTTTACGGATATTCTGGGGGTACTAAAAAATGTATCCATCACCCGCGATCAGTTGGATAAAGCACTGGATGGCGATCTCATGTTTGACGGGTCTTCCATTGAAGGCTTTGTGCGGATTGAGGAGTCGGACATGTACTTGCGTCCCGATTTTGACACCTTTATTATCTATCCCTGGTATAGCCGGGAAGAAGGTCGGGTAGCACGTTTGATCTGTGATGTTTACAATTCCGATGAAACACCATTTATTGGGTGCCCCCGTGGTGCTCTGAAACGAGCAATTGCTCATGCCGAAAAGCTAGGCTACACGATGAATGTAGGGCCGGAAGCGGAATTTTTTATCTTCCTGACTGATATAGACGGTAAACCTACCTTGACTACCCATGATAAAGCTGGTTACTTTGATCTAGCTCCTGTTGATCTAGGGGAAAAGGCCCGGCGTGAAATGGTAATCACTCTACAACAGATGGGATATTATGTGGAAGCATCCCATCACGAGGTGGCACCAGGTCAGCATGAAATCGACCTTAAATATGACACTGCTCTTAAAACCGCCGATAATATCGAGACTCTAAGGGTAATTATACGTATGGTCGCTCAAAAACATGGACTACATGCCACCTTTATGCCCAAACCTGTTTTCGGTATCAATGGATCTGGTATGCATCTCCATTGCTCTTTGTTCGATGCAAAGGGAGAAAACGCATTTTATGACCCGGGTACCGAACATCAGTTAAGTGAAACGGCACTTTATTTTATCGGTGGAGTGTTGGAGCATGCGCAAGCCCTATGCTGTATAACTAATCCGACGGTAAACTCTTATAAACGACTGGTACCAGGCTATGAAGCTCCAGTTTATGTTGCTTGGTCTTATCGTAACCGTAGTCCACTGGTACGTATTCCAGCCCGCCGTGAAGTTGGTACGCGCATGGAACTGCGCAACCCAGATCCTACTTGTAATCCTTACCTGGCTTTGGCCTGTATTCTGGAAGCTGGCTTGGACGGTGTTGAACGCAAGCTCATGCCTCCGGAATCGGTGAACCAGAATATATATGAAATGGATGAGGAAGCACGTGAAGCTGCTGGTATCACCAGTCTACCAATAAACTTAAGGGAAGCAGTAAAACAGTTAAAGAAAGATCCCGTGATAATGGCTGCCTTAGGCCCCCACATTGCGGAACGCTTCCGTATTGCCAAGAAAGCGGAATGGGATGCCTATCGGGGACGTGTACACCAGTGGGAGATTGATGAGTATCTAGAAAAATTCTAAATTGATGAAATAAAGCCTGCCACTGGTTCAACCGAGTGGCAGGCTTTTTCGCATGGGAGAATACTTTTATCCTACTCCCAAAATATTTAGTAAGAAATGAACTTTTTCACTACCTGATGGCTCTTATGGTAGGAGGTGAAGAATTGATAGATGAGGTTCTGGTTAAACGAGCAAAAACAGGAGATAAAGACGCTCTTGTTGATCTGATAATGGCCAAACAGGGTGATTATTATCGTCTTGCTTTGGTACATACGGGTAATCCTGAGGATGCAATGGATGCCTTGCAGGATATGTGCATTATTGCCAGTCAAAAAATAAATCGTTTGCAAAACAATAGCGCTTTTTATGCTTGGAGTATGACTATTTTAGTAAACTGTTGTCGCCGTATTACCAGAAGGCCAAGACTGATTAGCTTTAATCAAGAAATTATTGAATTACCATCTAGTGATTTGGAAAAACACCTTGATCTTATAACGGCTTTGGAAAAACTCAAACCCGCACAAAAGGAAGCTATCAAGTTGAAGTACCTGCTAGACCTTGACTATGAAACCATAGCGACTGTGCTTAAGATACCAGTCGGAACCGCTAAATCGCGAGTCTTTGTGGGTTTGCGCCATCTAAAAACCATGTTGGGGGGGATTGCTGATGAGTGATATTGAAAAGCGCTTAACTGAACTTGGAGAAATATATTCCCAGGTTAAGACACCTGAAGATATGGAAGAACGATTACGATGTTCAGTAAGGCAGCAATCTGCCCGCTCTAAACCCGGGTTTAAGTGGGTAGCTGCAGCGGTGGTAGTTTTCTTGCTATTTGGTTATAGCTGGGATGCGTTAGCCTATTACAGCAAAAAGATCCTAGGGTATGATCAGGTTATGAGTGGTAGTGTCCAGGGGCAATTCAGCCAAGGTAAAGGACAATTGATTGGCAAAAGTGCACGCTTTACCAATGGGGTAGTAATAACCCTTGATGCTTTAATAATGGATGGCCAGGGGTTTACCACTTTGGTAAAAATTGATTACCCCAAAGGGTATCAGCGAGAGCCTGGGGATTCAGTTCAATTAGAGCTAAAAGGGATTTTAAGATATGTGCGCGGGGGTGGAGCCGGCGAAATAAAAGGTGATAGCGAATACTGGGTAAGGAGTTTTGATCAGGAACCGATGCTTCTAGAAAAGAGAATGGCCTTGGTGGTCAATAAAACTATAAATGGTAGCCTGGAAACGGTCTCGATACCCTTTACCTTGAACCGAAGTCAAGCCTATATACCGACGGTCGGGGCTAAAAGAATTGATAAAAAGCTAGTTACCGCGTATGGCACCATTTACTTTGATACCCTGAAAGCAACAGGGTTGTCTACTGTAGTAAGTGGTCATATAAATGATGCGAAGCTATTGAGCCCCCAACTTACAGGTCGCACTCTCCATTTCATATTTGCGCTTAATCAAAATAATATTATGCTCCCCATAGAGGCTTCTAGTTTCAGTAGCCAGAATGATAAAGATTTCAAATTTGAGATCAAGT
This sequence comes from Methylocystaceae bacterium, assembly GCA_050259475.1. GTDB lineage: Bacteria > Bacillota > Syntrophomonadia > Syntrophomonadales > JBLNAA01 > JBLNAA01. Next base: position 166 of record JBLNAS010000142.1, on the reverse strand, counting down.
TTGCAGGCACCAAGATTTTATCGAAGTTTAAAATATCCGATATCAGGTTTGAAGAGAACATTGAAATTGATCAAGAGGTGAATCTATTACCAAATATGACTTCGGTTTCATTCGGTAACGGATCGGATTTAATTACAATGGAAAAGGTGACAGTGGAAGGGAACAA
>JBLNAS010000141.1:0-4042 GCA_050259475.1 Methylocystaceae bacterium | reverse complement strand
AGATCTTATCCTGAAAGTGAGCGATGTGGATGGCGAGTCAGCCAAACTCAATCGAACTATTAGCCCCTGCTGGTAAATGGGAAACCATGATTGAGGTTTTAGCGGCAGGGGCTGATGCTGTTTATTTAGGCGGCAAACGTTATAATATGCGTCTTTTGCGGGCGAATCATAACTTCACTGATGCTGAATTGGAAGCAGCAGTAATCTATACTCATGAACGAAATAAAAAGCTATATGTTACGGTCAATAACCTGTTTTATCAGGATGAAATTGCTGCCCTGGAAGAATACCTGATGTTTCTCAGAGCTATTGGGGTGGATGCGATTATTGTTCAGGACTTAGCAGTCGCTAGTCTGGTCAAAAAAACGGTGCCCGACCTATTGTTGCATGCCAGTGTCCAGATGGGGGTAGCCAATTCCGCAGCTGCCAACTGGCTGCAAACCCAAGGGTTTTCTCGCACCATCTTATCTAAGAATGTTTCACAACCCGAGATCAAGGCAATTCACCAAGCGACCCCATTAGAACTAGAATACTTTATTCATGGTGATGTCTGTATATCACATACTGGTCAATGCTACCTTTCAGCCATGATTTTCGGTGCCAGCGGTAACCGCGGCTGCTGCAAAAAGCCATGTCGCTGGCAATACCGCCTCGAAGGCGACAGGGAGTACGCGGCTGGTTATTATCTGGCTCATAATGATTTGTGTTTGATTGAGCATATACCCGAGTTAGTGGATGCTGGGGTGGTGTCATTGAAGATAGAGGGCAGGATGCGGGATGCTGATTACCTTTGTCAGCTAATAACTGCTTACCGGCAGGTCTTAGATGATATTAATCCATCTGCTACGGCAGCAGCTACCATTAAATCTAGCTTGCAAGCCAGCCGGGTAAGAGATTTTACCACTGCCGGATTTACCCACCGACCTAGTTTGGTTGATATCGGGTTAAGTGGTGAGCGTGAACCAGCGTTTCCTACCGCACCGGTAGCGATTTTGCCCCAGCAGTTGGCTAGCAATGAGCTACCTCCTGAAACGGCAACGTCTCACTTACAGGTGCAGGTAAATACCAAAGAAACGATGAATGCTGCCTTAGTGGCCGGGGTGAAAACAATAGTGGTGGGGGGCAATGGTAGCTACCCGTTGCCGACCTTCGATTTGTCGGTAGCAGTTATGATGGCGAATCAGGCGGGGGCTGAGTTGGTATATCAGTTGCCCCGGGTGGTAACCGAAGCTCAGTTATTTGGTATACAATCTCGTTTAGACTATTTATCAAGTATCGGCGTTACGACCGTATTGGTCAGTGATCTCGGTAGTATGCAGTTAGCATTTAATCAGGGTTTCCGGATTTGGGGTGACTATAGCCTTAATCTAACTAATGCTGAGGCGATCGCTTTTCTAAAATTAAATCCTGGTGTCGAGCGGATAACAGCGGCTTTAGAGTTGCCGAAGCTGGAATTGGGTAGGATGGTACCTGCTTCACCATTGCCGGTGGATATGTTGATTCATGGCTGGCTGCCGGGTATGGTCACTGACTTGTGTTTGCGGGGGGCGGTGGACGAACACTGCCCGCGTGAGCAGCCAGCCAACTCTTTATCCTTGATTGATAATGTCGGCAACCAGTATCCATTAGTCTGTGACCAGGACTGTCACCATTATGTGTATTATCCTTATAAACTCTCACTGTTGGGGCACTTATCATTACTGAGCAAGATAGGTATAAACGGTCTGCGCCTCGATTTAACGGACTATAAACCTGAACAGGTGCTAACAGTGGTGGCCATCTATCAAAAGGCAATACTGGCTAAATCGGATGAGCTAGTACAACTGCAGCAAGATTTATCAGCTGCCACCGGCTTCCAGTATACTGATGCACCATTTTTTCCTCTAGCCGGAGCGGAAAACTAATGCGGGAACTGATTGCCCGGTTAGCTCGTGATAGTGATGAAGCCTTGGCCTTGGCCCGAGTTCTTGATCTAGCTCAGCAAGCGGAACGCCGAGGGCAGCAGGCGGGTGATTTTCTCGAACCCCGACTGCAGCAGTTGACTACCAAGCTCATGAGCCGACAAACCCAAGTGCAGGTTGATTGGCAGGGCGGTTATACCGAAGCGGAAAGAAAACGTATCGTCTTATATCGACCGATGAGCCTTCCTGCCAATTCGTGTGCATTATTGCTGCTAAAAGCTGATAAAGAATTGCAGCATCGCGACTGTTTAGGCTCCCTGTTAGGGCTAGGTTTGCGCCGGGAAAAAGTAGGCGACATTGTTTTAGCTGGGGCAAGTGGCTATCTAATTGTAGCTCAGGAAGTTGGTGAGTTTGTGGCCGCCAATCTCATGCGCGTGGGGCGGCAAGACGTTGCGGTAAATCTGGTGGATGTCATAGCTGATCTGGAACCTGTCCCACCTAAGGTGATAACTACCACCGTTGCTTCAATGCGGCTCGATGCTATCATGGCAGCGGGTTTTGACCTATCGCGATCGGATGCCGGGCAACTGATTAAAGCAGAAAAGGTAAAAGTTAATTATCTGGCCACCGTACACCCAGACCAACAACTTCAGGAAGGGGATTTGATATCGGTGCGCGGTTACGGTCGTCTTAAACTGATACTGCTCGGTGGAAAGAACCGCAAAGCCAGACAAAGGTTAACCTTGGAAAGATACTGATTAATTTTTACCATAAGGGGGAGTAATAGTGTTTACACCAGTAGAAATACGGGGATACCAATTCAAAAGCAAACTTGGCGGTTACCAAAAGGATGATGTTGACAGTTTTATTAGCAAAATAGTAACCGATTATGAAACTCTATATAGTGATAACCAATTGCTTAAAGAAAAAAACATCAAGCTGGAATTCGAGATTTCTCGTTATCGCAAATTAGAGGAATCAATGAATCAGACCTTAATGGTTGCCCAAAAGGCTGGTGAGGACCTAAAAAGCCAAGCTAATAAAGAGGCGGAGCTGACCCTGCGCCAGGCTCGCCAATCCGTAGCCGAAGTCTTAAATGTTTACCAGGATGTAGTTAAACGGACTGAATTCTTGATTGCGCAGGTTAAGGGGTTCTTGTATGCGGAAACCGAGTTGTTAACCAGCAATGAAGAAAGAATACAAGGCCTATTTAAGGAATGGTCGGGTGAAGATATGACCGGTTTACGCAACGACTTATTAAAAGCCCTGGAAAAGAGTAGCTAAATAATGATTAACTATCAGGATCAACCCGATGGGTGTCTATTAACGGTTTGGGTTCAACCTCGTAGTTCACGCAATCAAGTAGTAGGTGAACACCGGGAAGCGGTTAAAATACGTTTGACTGCTCCTCCGGTCGAGGGAGAAGCCAATCAAGAGTTATGTACTTTTTTAGCTCGTTGTTTGGGATTAGCTAAGTCATCGGTCAGCTTACACCAGGGGCAGACCGCTCGTCACAAAATAGTATATATTTGTGGCCTTACTGGGCGGGAGGTCTTGTCGCGTTTAGGTCTTTAGTCAATAAAGGAGATGACTTAAGTTGAGTAAGCCCCGGGAGAAGAAAATAGCGGTTAAACAAGTAGGGGAAATTTTTCGCCGCTTGGATAAAGAACATATCGAAGCCGGAAGACGGTTGATCTTTTCTGGTTCCTATCAGGCATTGATAGCCGTTGTTCTGTCGGCACAGACTAATGATCATCAGGTCAATCGGGTAACGCCTCGATTCTTTGTCCGTTTTCCCAATGTTGAGGTTTTAGGTCAAGCCGAGCCCGCAGAGGTAGAAACCTATATCAAGTCAGTTGGTCTTTTTCGATCAAAAGCTGCCAACCTGGTAGCTGCCGCGCGGATGATCAATACGGAATATCAAGGAGTGGTACCGAATAACTTTCTGCAATTATTAAGCTTACCCGGGGTGGGACGCAAGACGGCTAATGTGCTTCTAGCTACGGTTTTTGATCAGCCAGGTTTGGGAGTAGACACCCATGTCCTAAGGGTTAGTAACCGTTTGGGATTAGCCCATTCAGATCACCCCGAAAAGGTGGAGATTATTCTAAAATCTTTCTTCCCCTCCCATCAATGGGGAA
>JBLNAS010000140.1:0-7101 GCA_050259475.1 Methylocystaceae bacterium | reverse complement strand
TTAAAGGTTTACCTTAAGAGTGGTCGCCAATAATCATGGTAAATCTTTGATACTAATTCAAATACCCCAGTGGTAGTTTTAGTGATTACCACTGGGGTATTTGAGTCATTTAATAATTTATCAGGGTTCTTTGCCTGGCCAAAACACATCAAGCTGGTTTATGGAATACTATAACTCGAGATTCAAATGGAAAAAAAAGGAATGATGGAAGTGTTTCCGGATTACCTTGAGTTCGTTAACAAAAATGAGTTGATTGGAATTGTAGGATTAGGTTATGTAGGGCTACCTTTGGCGGTTCTTTTAAGTAAGCTGTATCGAATTATTGGGTATGACGATAACCTGGTTCGAATTGATGAGCTTCAAAACCAGTATGACCGAACTGGTCAGATTACTTCCGAGGTATTGCAGCAAACTAACATTGAGTATACCTCCCAACCTGATGATTTAAAGCGGGCACGAATGATAATCATTGCTGTTCCCACACCAGTTACACCAAAAAATCTACCAGATCTAAGTCCCCTACAAGCAGCAACTGCAATGGTAGGCAGTCATTTAGTCGCCGGTACCACCAAGAACACCAAGCCAATTTTACCTTAGAGTGCATGTGAACCTTATACTTGATAAGAAGCAAGACCTCCTATGTTAGGGTTAATAACCTTATCCTAGGGGGTCTTTATTTATAAGTTAGAACCCTAAAAGGGTATTCTTATGTCGAAGCCCTGTTTAATTAGTATAATTACAGGACTATATAGCCAATTTTGCAGGATTGTAGGCCCCAATTCTGCTATAATGAATACACCTAGTTATGGCAGAAAAGGAGGCTACATACACGGTGGTAGCTGACAAGCAGGGTTTTAAAATGGAATGGGGGGGGAGCGAAGAACACTGGATGTTACCTGAGTTGACGGCTTTGGTTTCAGTACAGAGCATCTATGAGGTTCTCTTCCAATACCTAATTACGGAAGAAAAGGAAAAATTGTTGACTGCTTTTGCCAGAAAAGTGGAATATTATTTAGAACATCAGCGTACCGATCGGGGAAATGGACCATTTTCCATGCCCGTAGCCGAATTGGAATTCCTCGAGGAAGGCATTGAGGAGCTACGATACTTACAGTGGTACAAAGTACCAGTTTACCTAGCGAAGGTATTCAACAATAATGGAGATACCCCCTCCCCCCAAGAATGGGATGATATCGAAATGGTTTTAGGGACAACTATGATCTACAACCGCAGGAGTACTGATGATTATAGTAATATCTATCTCTATCCAGCGGCCTTGTTTTAGTCTCTCGGTAATGCTAGCCAGTAAGCCATCATATAACTTAACTGGGGCATTTTGAGGATGGACAAGAGCAGACTGCTAGTATATGTTATATTGTACAAACTGGGAAGGGTAGACTTGGAGGTGAAGTTATGGGGGAAAAGAAAGATAAAGGAAGGCCCGTAAACCTCTCCGATCTCTTAAAAATAACCCCGGTGGCCAATGAGATTTTGCGGTTGAGTGGGGAAATGAGTTACAGCCCTACCGACTTATTATGGATTGTCGGCGAGATGATGGATGGCAGTGAAGATATAGCCGGGCAAGAAGCGGTAGCCGAGGAACTAGAAATACACGAATTTCGACGTCGCCCCAAGCTCTACTTCGAGAGTCTGGAGATTGATGAAGACGAGGACGAAGACGAGGAAGAACTATGGGACGCCTCCGAACTGGATGACCTGGGGGTGGATGAACTTACTGCTCTGAGCGGTGAGGACGATACCATATATTCGGTAGCGATTAAAATACAAGGCTGTGGTAGTTTCCCAGCTATGGGTTTTAAAGCCGATATTAAGCAAAAAGATGATTTGAAGAAGTTCATTGATATGGTGATGGAGATGGTAGAAAGGTTTGAAGCCTAAATCAAAATTACCTTGTAGGTATAACAGCCGGGCGTTGCCTGGCTGTTTTTCGCATATAATAATGAATATAAAATAAAACCTACTAAACAGCTTTAGAGTTGGTCAGACCGAGTGATATTTATGGGCCGGAACTACGTATAACAGATAGGGACTTAAATAAGGGGGAGTAGGAAATGGATAAAAGAAGACCACTCATTTATGTATTAATAATAGTGGTAATTGGGTTACTATATTTTAAGTTTGGATCACTCCCAAGCCAGGAGCGGGTAACCATACCCTTACCACCTGACCCGATTAAGCTAGAACAGATTTTTACAGATTTCTATGATTTGAAGGATAATAAACTTCCGGTATCGCCAATACTGGGGGGGAGCTTCTTTACTACAGCTTTGCAGATTGCCCCTGGTTTTACGGGAGTGGATGGTGATATGTTTTATGCCGCCATTGAAGATGGGCACGTGGCTTATGTTTTACAGTACACCTTAAAAGAGTTATATGACCGGAAGCTAGTTTATCAGGTTTCTAAGGTAATTGAAGGTAGCACGTGGCCTCCTGGTAAAGGAGATACCTATATGCGAACCGATCAAGGGTTTAAAATGCAACCATAAAAGAAACCCGAGCTTAAAAGGCTCGGGTTTCTTTTATGGTTGTTGGTCATAGGGATAAATGGTGCCAGTCGTCTCATCAGGCACTGGTTCGCCTGGGGGGGTGTTATTCTCATCGCCGGGGATGGCCGGTGATGTGGGATTAAAATTATTACCTGGTGGTTCGGTACTATCCCCAGGGACTGAATCAGTCGGTGGGGCTTCCCCCGGATTGTTTGGTAGTTCTTCTGGGGGAGGTTCAGTTGTTTCCTCGATTGGTAGTTGTTCCTGCTGCCATTCATCGCTGGGAGTCGTTTCTAACAAACCCTTATTTAGTAGGGTTTGATAGTATTGACGCCAGACCGGTGCACAAGCCCGGCCGCCATAAGCCACACCGGTTCCGGTAGAAGTATTATCGCTGTTGCCTACCCAGACTGCAGTTGATAAGCGCGAGGTATAACCGACAAACCACAGATCACGGCGACCCGAGGTGGTTCCCGTTTTGCCAGCACTCGGAATCGAGATCTGGGCATTGGTACCAGTACCGTAACTTACTACCGCTCTTAACATGGAAGTAATCATCCGGGAGGCATCACTGCTGATAACCTGGCGTGAATTCAGGGAATGCTCAAACAGAACAGTACCATTCGCATCTTCAACGCGTTCGATAGTATAAGGCTCAACCCAAATGCCTTGGTCGCTCAGTGCCGCATAGGCGGCAGCTAGTTGCAAGGGAGATATGCCTTTAGTTAGCCCCCCTAGACCCATGGCTAGATTAGCATCATCATCGGTTAGGGAGGTAATGCCGAATTGTTCCAGATAACGTCGGGCTTTGCGCACCCCGAGCAGATCGAGGACCTCAACCGAAGCTACATTATATGAATAAACTAGGGCGATCCTAGCCGTTACTTGTTCGGGGAAGCTTTTATTGTCATTCCTTGGGGTGTAACCACCGCCGAAGTCACGCGGTAGGTTATTGAGCACAGTATTATCATCTATCAGATTACTATCGATGGCAGACGCATAAATAAGAGGCTTGATAGCTGAACCGGGCTGTCTGGGAGTAATAGCCATATTGATTTGGTTAGTATTAAAATCTACCCCCCCGACTAGAGCTCGCACGGCACCGGTCCCTGGCTCTACCGAGACTAGAGCTGCATCCCGAGCTTTAGCCACCGCTTTCCAGGGTTCCTTCTCAATCGCTTCTTCTGCCGCATCTTGCATTTGGGAGTTAACCGTGGTGTAAACTTTAAGACCGCCCCGATAAACGGCCTCCTCACCATACTCCGACTTAAGGTAGTTAAGAACGTATAGCGTATAATAAGGATGACGCATTTTGCGTCCGACATCCCGAGTAAAATGTATGGTTAGCGAACCACTGCCGGGATAAAGGTTAACCTCTTGGTCGTCTTGCTTTTTTAGGTAAACTGACGCATTGCGAGCGGCGGCCGCTTGATCTTCCGTAATCAGATTATCCTTAAGTAGTACCGTGAGAACAGTTTCCTGCCGCCTTTTTAGGGCAGCAAAATCATGGTCAGGAGAATACCTTTCCGGAGATGCAATCATAGCAATTAGATAGGAAGTTTCACTTAAATTTAGGGTTTCCACATCTTTATCGAGATATTTCTTAGCGGCGGCGCCAACCCCAGAAACCCCACGTCCCATGTAAATCTCATTCAGGTACATAGTCACAATTTCATCTTTGCTATACTTCTTTTCCAAGGCGGTAGCTATCACGATTTCTTTCGTCTTGCGCATCACAGTTTTTTCATTAGTAAGAAAAAGGGTACGGGCTAACTGTTGAGTAATAGTACTAGCCCCCTGCGCCTTTTTACCCATGCGAATATCAACCCATAATGCACGTAACATGCCTTGGGGATCGATACCCCCATGGGTATAAAACCGCCGATCTTCTACAGCGACTACTGACTTTTTGAGTAGTTCAGGATAACTATCCAATTGCAATCTTTCATAGCCAAACTGCATCAGGGTTTCGTTGTCAGCGGTATATAGTGCAGTTTGAGCTGGTGGCTGATAACTATATTGTTTGAGTCCGCCATGCAGCAAATATTGGGATAAACCTACCTGCATACCAGCTCCCAAAATAAAGAAGCCGGCAAAAATCAATCCTGCGGTAAGCAGTGCTTTAAGCCAGATAATACTCTTGTTCATTGTCGTACATCACCCCCAAACGGCGATAGAACCAAGTATGTAGCATTGGTCTATTATGCCAATTATACACTATACGAATTACTCCTTCATCGGCTGACAGTAGGGCGGGTCGTTGACACAATTCTTTCTACCTTGGTAAACTGAATTGACGCCAATAGGCCTCGATTTAAGGATGATAAAGATGAGTAATGCTTATTTTTGGCTACTAACCCTCGGACATTTCTTAGTTGATTTTTATGGCAACTTTTTACCTGCTTTACTCCCCCTGATGGTTAAACGCCTTGATATTAGTCTAACTATGGCTGGATTGGTAATTACGGCTACTTCACTAGCCGCTAATTTATTACAGGTACCAGCAGGTTTCGTTTTTGATCGTCACCCCACACGAGCCTGGCTACCTGGGGCGGTAATTGTTAGTGGGCTATTTATCTGTTTGGCAGGTATAATGCCTAATTATGCCCTTTTTCTATTATTCCCAGTGTTGTCGGGCTTAGGCATCGGATTGTATCATCCGGCTAGCTCATCGTATGCTTATAGTTTATCGGTCAAAAATCGAGGGTTTATGGTCTCGATTTTTGCTTCCTTTGGCTCGTTGGGATTTGCCTTAGGGCCGATGGTAGCCGGATTTTTCCTGCACTATGGCGAGACCACCGCTCTGCTTTGGCTGGCGATTCCGGGGTTAATACTAGCCGCAGCCTTGGCCACTGTTGATTTTAATCGCTTTATTCCCCGTCGGCAGCCTGGCCCAAGCAATGGTCCGAGTGCTCCGCTAAAGGTTAGTTCTGGCTTTTTAGTGTTAGCTGCAGTTATGACTTTGCGAGCTTGGGGTCTGATGGCGATAGCAAATTATCTGCCTTTCTTATTAGAAACCCGAGGTTATTCTTACACCTTGGCCGAAACCCTATTAACAGTTTTCCTGGTCGTTGGGGCAGTAGGAGGGATAGGCGGAGCCTGGCTCTCGGATAAGATCGGCCGAAAATCGGTTATCTTTTCTACTTTGTTAGTGGCAGCTCTTGGAGGCGGGGTCTTTATGGTCACTGATGGCAGTTGGTCGCTAGTCATGCTTACTATCTGTGGTTTAACCGTGCAGATGGGGCAACCAATTATGGTGGTGTTATCACAGGAATTGATGCCAGACAACGTAGCCTTAGCCTCTGGAGTTTCCATGGGATTGGTTTGGGGGATTGGCGCCCTCGGAGTAGCTCTAAATGGATGGGTAGCCGACCAGTATGGCATCAACTGGTGTTTTGGTCTGGCTATTCTGGTGATATTGACCGCTGCTGCTCTGACCTTAGTCACTCCCGGGTATAAGGAAGCCATCACGGCAGAGAAGGCAACTCTATAATTAAGCTATATTTGATGGATGGTAGTTTGCGGGGAAAGGATACCTGATTAAAGGTGGGATATAATCCGTAAATGCTGAAGAATTTGAACGGACCTGGGTGGCTTACTTTTAAAACGGTTTTTTATCACCAAAAAGGCTACGAAATATAGTAAGTGGCTGGCATTATACAAGTTGTTACTTATGAAATTTGCAATACAAGCAGGAAAAAAAAGAATTAACCAGTATTAGTGTAATTGTAATGTTAATTAACTTATAAGGGGTGGAGGAGTTTGTCGCTCGATTATGTTATTTTAGGAATTTTAGAAAGAAGGCCCTCCACCGGTTACGACCTCTCAAAGATTATGGACCGCACCACCAACTTCTACTGGCAGGCTACGCATGCGCAAATTCACCAGCGGCTTAAGCGACTGCAGAAGGATGGTATGGTGAAGGAAGAACCGGTATGGGAAAAAGGTCGGCCGGCACGTATCATTTACCATTTAACCTCCAAAGGACGACGAGCGTTGGTGGATTGGGAGAAAACGCCTCCCGAGGATTTGGCAGTGCGCCATGGTTTTCTGAGCCAGTTTAATTCCTCTTATGTACTGGAAGGCCCAGAGATAGTAAAGAAAATTGATATTCACCAAGGACGTAGCCAGGAGCGTTTGGAACTACATCAGCAGGCGGTAGAGATTATCAAGAAAAAGGATTTACAAGAGCGAAAAAACCAGATTGACTATTTAATGGCACTTTATGGCGTTATGTTTGAGCAGACCTGCCAAGATTGGTGTATGGATGCTAAGAAATTCTTAGCCGAACAGGATAATATACCAGCAGATAAATAGTTTTTAACTTGGTTTTTTACCATTCGGGGGAGGAATTTGCCTTTCTACTGTGGAAAGTAATTAACTTTCCGTCTGCAAAATGCAGAGAGCAGGAGAGGAGGAAGAGAATGAAAAAGAAAACACAGAAGATTGCTTTGGCCGTTCTTTTGGTATTCCTTATGTCCGTAATGATAACTGGATGTGGGAAATCCAAGCCGGCAGCTACCCCAGAGGCGGGTAAGGAAAAAATCAAGGTGGGTTTTGTCTACATAGGATCACCAGGTGATGCAGGTTGGAC
>JBLNAS010000139.1:0-3657 GCA_050259475.1 Methylocystaceae bacterium | reverse complement strand
CTCCCCATGTAAACACTTATAATCACGTGTTTTTGCTGCCCCTGCCGATTCACAAGACTTATATGTCCACCTGTTGGTACGCCACTGGCGTGAAACCGACAACGATGGACATAAAACAGTGGATCCTCAGGAAAATTATTCTCCTGTATTCTTATTCCCTGACTTAAGTAAATTACCCGATTCGAGGGAAATATTTTATAATAGCTGTTATTGGGATAAAAACGAATATCCCTTGCCTCCTGGCTCATAATAGCCTCGGTTCGTGCCGCTCGCATTTCCTGGGCCAGCAGCAGGGCATCACTGCGCAAACGTAAGGAATCTATGATATTAGTCAAATTGGGATAAACCACAGCCCCCACTACTGCCATAACCATTAATACCAGCAGCAACTCCAATAGAGTAAAGCCTGATTGCCGCCCAGCAATCACCTGGTTTGTCCGCTCCCGACCACTCATCCCTTGCTCCCCCAATAACCTTAATCAACGCAAGTAATCACGGACTACGTCCATCATGATAGCAATCGGTGGTTTCTGCCCGGTTAAGTACTCAAAAGAGCGCGCCCCTTGATAGACCAGCATTTCGGTACCGGGTAAAGTAGTCAACCCTCGTTGTTCGGCTTCTTTTAGCAGTTTGGTCTGCACTGGATTGTAGACGAGATCAGCCACCAGACAGTCCCAGGGCAGGTTGTCCAGGTCAATATCTGGCCTCATATCCACCTCCGGATACATTCCCAGGGGAGTGGCATTGATCAAGAGATCCGTCACCCGCCAAACACTGCGGGCTGCTTCCTCCCAGGTAAATGCCTGCGCCGTGCAATGCGTTTTCACTCCCAGCATTTGAGCAATCCCCTCGGCGCGGCTTCGATCCCGATTAACAATATTGATGCTTTCAGCTCCAGCCCGAGCTAAGGAATAGGCAACCGCGCGAGCTGCTCCGCCTGCTCCCAAAATAGTGCATCGCATCCCTGCCACCGCACACCCGGCTGAAGCGAGGGCATCAAGGAATCCAAGGCCATCAGTATTATGACCGGTTAATACCCCATGCTCATTGAGAATGAGATTAACTGCCCCACAAGCGGCAGCTTCATCACTCAAATCATCAAGATAGGTAATTACCGCTTCCTTGTAGGGAATAGTTATATTTACCCCCCGCCAGCCAAAACTGCGGACAGCAGCTATGGCAGCGGCTGGATCAGTAGCCGGCAATGGCAAATAAACCCCATCAAAGTTAAGATAAGCTAAAGCCTGATTTTGCATAAGCGGTGATAAAGAATGAGTGAGGGGATACCCAATCAACCCCATAATAACCGTTTCCCGCGAAATTCGCATAATCCCCCCCCATTCATTAAATATTTCTTAAATTATGGCAAACCAGGGAAGTCAATGCAACTGCTAGCCTTAGCACAACCTGTCACTTGGAGGAATGTTAGCGAGGTGGCAGTCTGTTCCCCGCTAACACAAGCCTTCATAAAATTACGGAGTACGGATTGCCGCACTCCGTTCGCAATGACAAAGACTGTCATTGCGAGGAGCCATGCGACGTGGCAATCCGGACTCCCTTACCTCAAGATCTCCATATTTAGAGGCCACGGACTGCCACGTACCCCAAGGGCATTTCCTCGCTACGCTCAGGGCACCATGCTCGCAGTGACAAGCGCTGGCTCACTGATTGCCGCGCTCCCCAAAGGCATTTCCCTATTACGGGACTACTTCCTTCGTCAGGGCGCCTCGCACCCCAAGGGCACTGCGCTCAGGGCACCACGCTCGAGAATGACATATTAAGTATTCACAGAAATGACATAAGTTTTCACAACAAAATATTTGGTGACTTATGCATCAGCTTGCAGTAGACCATCCTTTGTGTTTAGATATTGTTGGCAGGTGATAGGAAGTGGGGTCTACTCATGAAACACATTTTACATCCGAATTTATTTGTAGATAATCTGTGGGATGTGCCGTTATCACGGCTAAAAGCGGAAGGTATTGCGGGTATTCTGCTCGATCTGGATAATACTCTTACTCATTGGAATGGTATGCAGGTGTCCCCCGAGGCTGCCGCTTGGGTTAAGCTGGCTTTGGAGCAAGGTTTTAACCTCTGCCTGCTCTCAAATAATGGCCCCCAAAGGGTAATGCCCGTAGCCAATGAGCTGGGGATACCATTTGTCGCAGATGCCGGTAAACCCCGCCGCCATGCCTTTCACTCGGCGATAAAAGTGTTAAATCTACCCCGCGAACAGGTAGCGGCCGTAGGCGATCAGTTATTTACTGATGTGTTGGGTGGTAACCGCACCGGCATTTATACAGTATTAGTCACTCCTTTAGACAAGATGGAATTTATCGGCACTCGATTCATGCGTAAAATCGAAGGTCTATTTCGGGCCCGTTTGACTAAATTCATTCCTCCTGGTGATGATTAACCCTAGATCTTTTATACCTGGACCGTTGCCTTTTTTAGTCCCGGCACCCGCACCGGTTTACCATGCTGGTCAACTGCCACCATGGTAAAAATTGCGGTAGTAACTGGTCGGCTCTGCCCGGTTAACAAATTCTCGCCCTTCAGTATCACTTCTACCCGCATTGAGCTTTTCCCAGCATCGCAGATTTCGGCCTCACAGACGGCTACTTCACCCGCGTATATAGCATCATGAAAATCCACATTGTCCAAAGCCACCGTTAGAGAAACATGCCCACAATAACGGGAGGCACAGCAAGCGGCAGCATTATCCATCATCTTAATCATTTCACCACCGTGCACTCGTCCCAGAGGATTTAGCTGCGTGACCTGTACCATTTGTGACATCACCACTTGAGTTTGCTGCTTAATCATAACTACACCTCACCAATGGTATATTTTTGCCGCTCCATCTGCTATGGCTTTAAATATCGGCGCACAAGTAGCACCGCCACTTGTCCCTTGCTCTACTAGTACCGCAATCGCAATCCGTGGTTCATCAGCGGGAACGTAACCGGCAAACCAGGTGTGCAAAATATCGCCAGTGGCCTCACTACTCGCCGTCTTACCAGCAGTTGGCCATAGCCCTTGGGCTCGTTTCCCGGTACCTTCATCGACTACCGAGCGTAGCATTTTCTGCAACCGTTGACTAGTGGTAGAGCTTATTACCTGACGAGCAGGTGGTTGGCGATACAAAGCTATCGGGCGATCACCTTGTCGTTTTTCTAATACTAAACGTGGTGGCCTCCACCAGCCATTATCAGCGACTGTAGCCATCATATTTGCCATACGCAAAGGTGTCATCATTACCCCCTGCTGGCCTAAACAAGCATTGGCCAATGCTGGCCCACCAGGCTCTACCTGCAACAAACCATTCTGTTCTAGATGGTCAAACCCCGTAATCTGATTATCGGTAAGATGAAGCCGCTCAGCTTCCTGTAAAATCCGGTTGCGTCCTGCTAGCTGTCCTATCTGAATGAAGGTACTATTACAGGAAAGCGCGAGGCCTTGGTCAAAACTAAGTAGTCCATGCCCTTCCTTTTTCCAACAACTGATGGTTACTCCGCTGGGAAAAGTATAATACCCCGGACACCGGTAAAGGTGGGTCTCATCAATCAAATGATTTTCCAATACCGCAGCTGCCACCACCACCTTAAACAAACTTCCCGGGTGATAAGGGAGCAGCGCGCGATTGATATAGGGATT
>JBLNAS010000138.1:0-9450 GCA_050259475.1 Methylocystaceae bacterium | reverse complement strand
CGTTTATTATTAAAACCTGGTTATTTATACCTAAATCACTTAGCTCCAGGCTTGAACGCTCAGCCTCAATTAACGGGGTTCCCTCTGGTTTCGAAACCAGTATAAGAGTAGTTTTATCCTGGTTGGCAAGGTTTGAAACCGCATTCTTATATATACCTTTTTTATCTTCCAGTCCTGCCAGCTGACCTAGGCAAGAAGCACCGTGAGTACTTTCACTTATAAAATTACTCCATGCGGATGGTAATTGTAGCATTCTAAGTGTATGCCCGGTTGGCGCTGTATCAAAAATTATATAGTCATATTCATTCTCTGTTGTCTCGTCAGTTATATAATTCGAAAATTGGTCAAAAGCTGCAATTTCCACGGTGCAAGAACCAGATAGTTGCTCCTCCATATTGACAATTACACTATCGGGTAGCTTTCCTCGGTATGGTCCAATAACTGATTCCCTATACTCTTTGGCCGCTTCCTCTGGATCAAGGTTAGCTACTATTAGACCTGGTACTCCGTCAATCGGCACCCCTTTGCCATCAAGCTCAGTGTTAAAAACATCCTGCAAATTTGATGCTGGATCGGTACTGATAAGAAGAACTCTTTTCCCATTATCGGCTAAGTTTACAGCAACAGCACAGGAAATGGAGGTTTTTCCCACCCCACCCTTTCCGGTGAAAAACAGGTATTTGGTTAGATTGATTTTATCCAAATCAAATATTTCATAATCGGTTATCAATTAACAGCACCCCCCAGGCCCGCAGTCACAACCACCACTTATTTTAGTCTGCTTAGTATTAATTACTGTGTTTAACCACTTTGAAAGCTCTTCGTTGGTAGGATAGATCTTGGTTTTGGTAACCTCACCATTTACCAAAGTAACTGGCAATATGTCTGCTCCCTCTTTCTGGAGTAGATCGTTTATAACTTGGTTTGAAATAAAGTCTTGTGGCTCGTTAGATAAGCCATGTCTTTTTATAATAATTCCTTGTTCTTTTAATGCATTAATAACAGTCGCCATCCTCATAAGCTCAGGGTCTATTGATGGCCCACAAACTCCTGTGGAGCAACACATTGCCGGGTCAAATATTTCAATTTCATTCATGATAGTATCTCCTTTCAAATTAGCTATAAATGACCATTTATAGCTTTCACAACAGCTTTACTTCACATCCGTTATGCCTGCAAGAACTTTGCCATTTTACTTTGTTAAACAGCTCCCTAATATTCATATGCTTCGATAATATCGAAATTCATCAATATCATTAAAGTAATAATATCAATCATATCGATAGTTGTCAATATAATGATTAATAACCGCCGACCAAGATGTAATTACACCTCAATCGGCGGTTATGTTAATAATAGCTATATAGGTTTCAAGCCTTAACTTTTGATTTAAGCACTATAACTTGCCGACTTGACCTGATAGTACTTCCGTCTCCAAATCAAGGCTACATTTACCAGTCCGATCATAACCGGCACCTCAATAAGTGGCCCGATGACGGCGGCAAATGCCTGCCCTGAATCGATGCCGAAGACAGCAATAGCTACTGCAATCGCTAGTTCAAAATTGTTACTGGCAGCGGTAAAGCTAAGAGTCGTAGTTTGCTCATAGTTTACTCCCATCTTCCTGGAAATGAAGAATGAGACCGTAAACATAATCAGGAAGTATAGGACAAGGGGGATAGCAATATGGAGCACATCGAGCGGTAGTTTCACTATATACTCGCCTTTGAGTGAGAACATAACTACGATGGTAAATAGCAACGCAATTAGAGCCAGAGGACTTATCCGTGGCACAAACTTTTGCTCATACCACTCCCGACCCTTAGCTGGCACGAGAAAAAACCTAGTTAGAAAACCTGCAGCAAAGGGAATGCCCAAATAGATAGCAACGCTCCGAGCTACCTCAGCCATTGAGACATGAACTACCGTGCTTTCCATTCCAAGCCAACTCGGAAAGATAGTGATGAACAAGTAGGCATACACCGAAAAGAAGATGACTTGAAAGATAGAGTTCATAGCCACCAAAGCAGCCGCATATTCATTATCACCATCAGCCAGAGAATTCCACACGATGACCATGGCAATACAACGAGCGAGACCGATGAGAATAAGCCCGGCCATATAGGCGGGATAAGCTCTTAAGAAAACGATGGCCAAAACAAACATAAGGATGGGGCCAATTACCCAGTTTTGCAGTAAAGACAGCCCTAACACCTTGCGGTTTTGAAAGACCTTGCCTAACTCTTCATATCTAACCCTGGCCAGAGGGGGATACATCATTACTATTAAGCCTACTGCAATAGGAATAGAGGTAGTCCCTACACTCATACCGCTTAACCACTCAGCATATTTTGGGGCTATATAACCAAGGCCAATCCCTAGTCCCATGGCCAAAAAGATCCATAAGGTCAGCCACCGATCCAAAAAAGATAACCGTGACACCACAGAATCACTCATCCCATCATACCTCCCCAAATAATAGGCACCTTGCAGGCGCCTATTAAAATATAATAAACTAATTATATAAGTAGAACAACATAGGTGGTGAGTTTATGTTAGAGGCCTTTTTTAAGGCATTGGGCGAACCTACTCGATTGCGCATCGTACGCTTACTGGCTGAAAAGGAGTTATGCGTTTGTGAGTTAGAAGAGATTATGGAAATGAGCCAACCCCGAATATCTCAACATTTAAAAGTGTTAAAACATGCTGGGCTGATAAATGAACGCCGAGAAGCGCAAAAGAGAATGTGCAGCCTTAATTGGGAAGGATTTAATGGCGATCTAAAAACCTTGCAGGATTTTATGCATACGCCGCTAGATAAAATACCTGGGTTTACTGGGGATGCAGCCAAATTAAAAACCCTATCAGAAGATTGTTGTAAAGTATAAATTGCGATTCGATTACTATATTTACTCTCTATAACAATAAAAGAATATTGATTACATGATAACTAACAGAAAATCGTACCTGTATTGACATCTAATTGAGGTTTATTCTTAAATGCTAATTCCCCCAAACCTCTTGCTTCTAAAGCATCATAATTATGAACAGAAATACCCAGTGGTTTACTGGGTATATTTTTTTCCTCTTATTCTCCTGCTCCAGCAAAGGCACAAATCGCTCTATCACCTTTTTTGACTCATGAGATCCTCAATAGCATTAAGAAGGGGATACAGGAAACCATCAAGCCCAATGAACCGGAGCCTGAAAAAACCTTATGGATACATCAGTAGACCTATTCTTTATCAACCAGCTCACATCACTGAATACGGAACTTTATGGTTGCCAGGAGTGGTAGATTGAGTTTCTGAGTACCAATCATCTTTCTTTACTGCGCACCAATTTCCCAGTCAGATCCTAAAGGCTTTATTCTTTATATTCGAGACGATAACCGATACCAGGTTCGGTAATTATATATCTAGGCCGGGTAGGATCGGGTTCAATCTTACGCCGTAATTGACCAATAAAAACCCTAAGATATTGACTCTCCTTCTGGTATTCCTTACCCCATACCGCGATCAATAGTTGTTGGTGGGTCATTACCCGCCCTGAATAGACCGCTAACTGTTTAAGCAATTCGTACTCAATAGGGGTGAGCTTGATTTTATTCCCCTTCATTAATACTTGACGGTGGGGTAAATCAATCTCTAAATCGCCCACTTTGATAACTGATTCTTCTTCATTATTGGCTAGATGGCGTAGGGAGACCCTGATACGGGCTAATAGTTCGCCCATACTAAACGGTTTGGTGACATAATCATCAGCCCCGGCATCTAGTGCAGCAATTTTATCAACCTCCTGTCCGCGAACTGACAAAATAATGATCGGCACCCGCGTCCATTCCCTTAGTCGGTGTACTACTTGCACCCCGTCCAAATCCGGCAATCCTATATCAAGAATCACTAAGTCAGGTTTGAACAATGCTACTGCATTTATTCCACCTTGACCGCAATCAGCATCATCTACTTTGTAATAATGTGCCTGTAGCGCTACACGCAGTAATTTGCGAATTTCCGGTTCATCATCAATTATTAATATGCGTGCACCTTTCTCCGGCATCAGTCGTCTCTCCCCTCTATACCAGGTTGCTGGTCAACCGGCAGAACAAAAATAAATCGATTCCCCCCTCTTACTCCTGACTCCACCCATATTGTTCCACCATGAGCTTCGATGATTGCTTTGCAATTCGACAGCCCTAGACCGGTACCGCTAACAATTTCCGGCATTTGCAGACGATAAAACTTATCAAATATCTTCTCCCGTTTAATAGCTGATAGGGCTGCTCCCCGGTCAGCAACGGTTACTATCAATTGCTCATTATCCCAAGTAACGTTGATTGCGATCGGGCTGCCTTCAGGTGAGTATTTTACGGCATTATCAAGCAAATTGGCCACCACCTGTTCCAGTAGCCCCTCATCACCTTTTAACAGCGGAGAGTCGGGTGCAATCACCACATTTACTTCCCGTCCCTGCAAGATTTCACTATATTGTCTTAATACCACCCCGATTATATCCTGCAGGTCACACCAGTCACGCCGCAATTTTATCATTCCGCTCTCCAGGCGCGCTGAATCAAGCAGATTAGCCACCAGTCGGTTCATTCGGTCAGCTCCTATTTTAATCACTTGCAGCAATTGCTTAATCTCACCCGCGTGATATATCCCGTTTTCTCCTAACAGGCTGGTGACTGCTCCAATGATAGTTGCTAGCGGCGTACGCAGTTCATGGGAAACTGAGTTAAATAAGGCGGTGCGCAATTTGTCCGATTCCTCCAACGTAGCTAATCTATTTGCTTCTTCAGCCAACTGTAATCGGCCAATAGCCAGAGCAGCCAACCCGGCTAGAGCTTCCAATAGGTCACGCTGATCCAGGCTTAGCCCCTTTTGTTTGCGGAGGCCCTGTATAGCAATAAGCCCTAACACTCTATTATTAGCACTAAGCGGGTAATAAATTGCCGCTGATTCTGGTAGAGTTTTTGTACCAAAGCCAGCAACCTCACCATGCTGGTGGCTCCAGTAAGCTACTGCTAATTCCTCACTGTTTTCCATCAGTTGATTACGCAAGTTACTTTGGGCCTGTACTGATAAGATACCGTTATTATCTAGCAGGAATAGCCAGCAATCTCCAGCTAAGGCTACTGCAACACTGTTGACGATTTTTTTGCTAACAGCTTCCAGTTCAGTGACGGCAGCCAGTTCACGACTGAGTATGTACAAGGTCTTGGTACGGGCTTCCCGGCTTACGGCTTCATCAGCCTGCCGCTTAAGCCGAGTAGCCATATTACCCGAAATAATGGCTACCAGCAAAAACATTAGGAAACTGAACAAGTATTTCAAGTCAGCTACGGTGAAACTCAGGAAGGGAGGGATAAAAAAGAAATCCAAAGCTAGCACTGAAATAACCGAGGCATAGATAGATTGTGCCCTCCCCCAGAGAGTAGCCCCGATAAGTACCGGTATCAAATATAACAGTGCTATATCTACAATCGTTACATGTTGATATAACAGCTTGAAAATCACTGTAATAAACATTACTTGCAACGCAAGAATGATATACGGCCATAGTTTCATTTTCCTGACGGTAAACGGTGGTTTTTTGTCCCTAATAGCTGATATCTCTCCAGGGATAACGTGAATACTGATACCTTTACTACCCCGTAAGACTTTGTCTACCAGTGATCCTCGCAAAACATCCTGCCAACGCGAATGCAATGGCTTACCTATGACTAACTGGGTAACGTTTCTTTTATGAGCCAGTTCTAAAATCTCATCAGCCACATCCAGCCCACTCAGTGTGATTACTTCTGCGCCTAACTCAAAGGCCAGTTGTAAATTACGATTTAAACTCTCCTGACTGCGTAGCCCCCGAGGGGCATAACCGGGAGCCTCGACGTATACTACTAACAATTCCGCCTTGAGTTGGGAAGCAATCCGCCGAGCACTACGCATAACTCTCTCAGCAAAGGGACTGGCACCGATACAAGCCATTACCCGTTCACCAACTGGCCAATTTCCCGAAATACCATGTGCCAAACGATAATTGTCTAGTTGTTGATCTACCCGCTGGGCAGTATACCGTAATGCCAGTTCCCGTAAAGCGTTAAGATTGCCCAACCGAAAGAACTCTTGCGTAGCTTGGGTTGCTGGTTCTGGAATAAAGGCCTTGCCTTCCTTTAAGCGTTGGATTAGTTCTTCAGCTGGGATATCAACCAGTTGAATCCGATTAGCCTTTTCCATGAACTGATCAGGCACGGTTTCTCTTATCTGAATACCAGTGATCTGAGCCACCACATCATTTAGGCTCTCCAGGTCTTGTATATTGACCGTGGTATAAACATTGATACCCACATCCAACATTTCTTCTATATCTATGTAACGCCGGGGATGGCGGGAACCGGGGATGTTGGTATGTGCTAGTTCATCTACCAGCACTAATTCTGGCTTTCGCTTTAAAATGGAATCCAAATCCATCTCTAGACTGCATTCCTGGTAGCGAAGGATAGCTGGCTTGATAGTCGACAGACCAGTAAGCAGGGCTTCAGCTTCTGCCCGTCCATGGGTATCTACCCAGCCAATTAAGACATCTTTTCCCTCCTGTTGTCGCTCGTGTGCTGCTTCCAACATAGCATAAGTCTTACCTACCCCGGCAGCGGCCCCTAAGAAAACTGTTAGGCTCCCACGCTTTTCTCGGTTCATATTTGCTTCCTCTTCCCATAAGGTCAAACCATGTACCTTATCTATATAAAAAGTGGTGACAATTCCTCCAGCCATGGCTAAATTAATCTACTTGATCGCAGGCTGTTATCTCCATGGTTTCTTTCACAGCTAATTCAATTTCCTCATTGTTCTCACTAAATTGTTCCAATTCCTCTAAATTAAACGGTAGTATCGAAATCATAGTATTAGGTTCATGGAGCAAACCAGTGGCGATAAAAATGCTAGTGTTATTGTGCAATATAGCCGTCCACCAATGATTAACCACAAACTGTGGAAGCAATACGGTCATTTTATCTCCCGATTTGATCTGATGTCCTTGTGAGTTAATATAATCCCGTAAAGGCCCGATTACCTCTCTATAAGGAGACGCTTTGATAACTAGTGGTATATCAGTTTGAATTAAGCTCCACTTGTTACGTAGTTTGTCCGCTTCTCCAGGTAAAGTCTCGACATGAAATGCTACAACATGAGGACTCATACTCCGTGCATAGCGTAAGGTTTGCAGTACCATACTATTCATACTATCAATAGGAACGATAATGTGGTGCTTGTAGGTAGCATTGATCTCTAATCCTGTTAAAACGGAATTGGGGATATCAAGGTGATTCGCTACTGACTGATAGTGATAGTGTATCCGGCTCATGATTATTACCAGTATCGGGACTACGACAAATACTATCCAGGCCCCCTCATTAAACTTCTCCATACCGATTACCACCACTGCTACTAAAGTGACCACCGTACCCAAACCATTAATGAAAGCCCGATGTTGCCAACCTTCTGGCCGTAAACGCCACCAGTGCAAAAACATCCCTGCCTGCGAAAGCGTAAATGATGTAAAAACCCCGATTGAATACAATGGGATTAAAAGATGCGGATCACCTTTAAAAATAGCCACCAGTATTATGGCTAGCAACGCCAGGGTAATAATGCCATTATTATAATTTAAGCGGTGTCCGCGCATAGCTAATTGACGAGGGGCAAAGCGATCTTGCCCCAGCACTGAAAGTAAAGTGGGAAAACCAGCAAAGGCAGTATTTGCTGCCATCCCTAGGATAATAGCAGTAGTAGCTTGAATGAAATAAAACATGATCCCGGTACCAAATACAGCTCGGGTTATTTGGGCAATTGAAGTTTGTTCTGTACTCGGTATTGTCCGATAAAGCATGGCTAGCAGTGAAATGCCCCCGAAAGTAACCAATACAGCTATGGCTAAAAACGCATATGAAATACGGGCATTTTTAATCTCTGGCTCCTTAAAATTGGGTACCGCATTGGCAATGGCTTCCACACCGGTTAAAGCACTACAACCTGAAGAAAAAGCTTTTAGTAATAAAACCAAAGTAATGACTGCGGTGCCGAAATTTGCTACTGATGAGGTTGCCGCAATGGTGGAGTGATCTATTGGTTCTGCAGTCCCATTAAAGTACTTAAAGGCACCTACCACGATTAAAGTCAAAATACCCAGAAGAAAAGCGTAAGTGGGTAAACTAAAAAATCTGGCCGACTCTTTAATGCCGCGTAGATTACCGACTATCAACAACAAAATAATTATAATAGCTATCATCACCCGGTGATGCTGTATTGAGGGGACTGCTGATATAATGGCCGATGCCGCTGCGCTGATACTTACGGCTACAGTAAGTACATAATCAACTGATAAAGATGAAGCCGCCACCAAACCTGGCCATACCCCCAGGTTTTCCTTGGCTACAACATATGAGCCACCACCATTAGGGTAAGCTGAAACAGTCTGACGATAGGATAAGGTTAGAATAATTAGTAGGAGTATAATGGAACCTCCCACTTTGGGTAGCCATATATAAGAAGCTGCACCCGCGACCGGAATTAGAACCCAAAGCATTTCATCTACGGCATAAGCTACTGATGAAATAGCATCACTGGCTAGAATGGGTAGGCCCCAAAAGACATTAAACTTTTCTGCCGCTAACTGACTGTTGGCCAGTCGATTGCCAATTACCCATCATAAGAACTGCCGTACCACGATGTTCCCTCCTTTGGTAAGAATAGAGCTGGCAATAGTAGGGTTTAGCCAATCCCTCTTACCGATTATTTGGTTTACAGATGGTGTTTGGCTGTGACTTAATTTAATAATTAATGTTTAAGGCTGCCCAAAAACTTAATTTAACCAGCGTGAACAAGGACTATCAAGATCGCTTATCTTAGAATATTCCCAAGTTTACCTTTATTAGCAATCAGAAAGTGATCAGTATAACAGATAAAAGCATAAAGAAAGTATAAAGAAGTAGAGGGTGCCCACCATGTTGTGTGCACCCTCTAATAAAAACAATGATTTAACTAATTCTCCGGCCTTCTTAGTGTTTTTTCTTTAGTAAATAATCCCTGTTCATATACTTCAATTTTATAATCAAGGCGTTCCAGCGTTTTCTTCATATCTTCCATTCTTGCTATTAGCTGCTTACGTTGCTCGATTAAGAGCTCTTTTCTGGCCTCAATGGTTGCATCCCCTTCATGAAACAGCCCAACATACTCAATCAATACTTCAATCGGAAGACCCGCACTTCTCATACATTTGATAAATTCGACCCACCGGCAGTCCTCTTCCATATAGTCCCGGTTTCCACTTTTATTGCGGTTCACACGAGGAAGCAGCCCGATGCGTTCATAATAGCGCAGTGTGTCATGTGGAATATCGAATTTGTCACTAACTTCTGCAATCATCATATGATTTCACCTCCTGATATTTAATAAT
>JBLNAS010000137.1:0-5022 GCA_050259475.1 Methylocystaceae bacterium | reverse complement strand
AAAAAGGGGTCTGACCCCAAATTCTCATTTTGATGGTGGGAGGGTGAACTTTTGGTAAAGGGCTTTCATTTGGAGTGGTTGTTCTAGATGGTATTGCCAATAGGATTCTATTATCTTCTCTAAGGCTAACTGGGCCATCGGGGAAGCCTTAAGGCGGTGGCAGGCTTGCATTTCCCCACTAAGTAATAGGCGCATGATACCAAGAACCTCGCCGGATATTGGTAAGCTACCCAGTTGAGGTTCGGTTTGTTTACAGATACTACAGATAGCGCCACCAGCAATCGGACTAAAAAAAACCAGGTTAGAGGTCTGCTGGCATCGTGCACAATGTTTCAGCTCAGGACGGTAGCCCAACCGGGCGAGAAAATTTAACTCAAAGAATCTGAGTAGCAAATTCGGTTCTAATCCACTGGCGATACCATGCAGTACCGCCAAGGTTAGCCGGTAGACATCAGGGGCTGGTTCATGTTCACCTAGTCCCTTGTCTAGCAATTCCATAAGATACATACCGACTAACGATAGGGTAAACTCATCGCGCAGAACTGGAAAGAAATCAATAATCGCGGCCTGAGAAATCGTGTCTAATTCCCGCCCCTGCACTAAATGCAGCTTGGATTGGCAAAAGGGCTGCAGGGGTGCGCGCAGTGAGCTTCTAACCTTTTTGATCCCTCGGGCTAAGGCCCGTGTTTTACCGGTATCAGGGGCAAAAAAGGTCACTAATTCATCGCTTTCCTTATAGGATATGCTTTTAATAATCAAGGCCTCGCATTGATAATAACTGGTCATAGTAACACCTCATCGGCTCAGACTAAAAACAGTCCGGGGTTGGTTTATGACTACCACCGGTTTAGCTAATGACTTTTCCCACTGCTGGGCAAGATTCCTAGCCGCAGTTGGCCTAACCTGCTGATAATTGAAAGCCAGGTAAACTTTATCATAACAGCTGCGATTTTCGATTAGCAATTTAATCAACTGTTGGGCTTGCTGGTGATCAGTAACATAAGCTAAAGCCAATCCCCGGCTGATAGCAAAATGCGAACCACTAATCACGGTTTCTAATGGTAATGGTGCGGCACTGGTATACGGCTGCAGACGGCGAGCCCAAGCATACAGACCCCATTCACTTTTTACCACCGCCCAACGAGGAACAGTCACTACTACCGTTGCCGCATCTAATTCTTGGATAATCCTTTTTATCGCTGCCACTGGCATGGCATCCTGCATAAAGGTATGCGCCGCCAAGCCTCCGGTCACGGGAACAAGTAATACCTGTGGCGTGGTAGCTAAGGTAGCCAAATGATGCCCGCCATCAAAAACAATTACCCGACTGAGTTGCCCCCACTGCTCCGATTGCGCAAAGTGACCTACTATGTAATTATCTAATCCGGAACAAACTACTCGTGTTCGAGGCGAAGAAGCCGATGATTTCAGGAGTTGTTGATATGATTGTTGGTGCCAGGGGGGAATCACAGTAATGGTGCTGACATTGGTAGGCACCGATAGTGGCAGCTTGGTCGGCGACCAAACCTGGTAAGGTGTAATTTGGCAAACCAGCCAAGCATATGTATTGAGTGGTAAATAATAAAGCTGATTACGGGCTAAATAGCCTGCCCCCATCATCACAAAACAGGCCAGCCAGGCACCGATCAGGATAATAAGTATCCTTTTGCCCACTGACCCGCCTCCTTTGGGAACTTAATTAACCGGTTATCTCAGCCATTTCTTCGCGGATAATTTCTTCAAAGTTACTGGTACCAATACGGTCTGCACCTGCATCAAGTAAACGCCGGGTAAACGCCAAGGTTTTAATACCACCTGACGCCTTGATGCGAGCTGCGGTACCTACAGTTTCGCGAATAAGCAAAATATCTTCCACGCTGACCCCACGAGGGCCAAAACCAGTTGAAGTCTTTAAAAAGTCAGCTTCTGCCTCCAGCGCTAGCTGTGCTACCCTGACAATCTCCTCGCTCGTTAAAAGGCCGGTTTCCATAATAACCTTGAATACTGCCTGGCCTTGATGCGCTAATCCCGCTGCTTGTTGCAGTTCGGCTTTAAGCTGCTGCCAATTAGCATCTTTGACCCAGCTTAAATTGATAACAAAGTCCAGCTCTTCCGCACCTGCCTGCATAGAATGTCCTAGTTCGGTCAGCTTTTGTCGGCTGGTTAGTGCCCCGAGGGGAAAGCCCACCACGGTAGCAACTTTAACCGAACTCCCCTCCAGCAGTCTGGCGGCTTCCTCAATCCACAAGGGATTAACACAAACTGCAGCACACCGATAATCGAGTGCTCGCGCGCATAAATTCTGAATATCAGCCCGCCGAGCGTCAGCCTTAAGCAGAGTAGCGTCAAGATAGCGGGCTAAACCCAACCCCTCACCTATTATCCTCGTGATAGCCAAGCCTCCTTAACTGTTGCTCACTATCGCGCCAATCCTTACGTACTTTGATCCAGAGATCGAGATAAACTGAATTATCTAAGAGGTATTCGATCTGCTGGCGAGCTTCCTGGCCAATCCGTTTGAGCATACTCCCCCCAGCCCCAATCAAAATACCCTTCTGCGACTCCCGCTCCGTATAGATACTGGCTCGAATATAAGTCATACCATCTGGTTTTTCTTTAAACTCTTCGATTTCCACCGCCACGGAATGTGGCACTTCCTCCCGCGTATGCATTAGCACTTTTTCGCGGATTATTTCTGATACCACAAATCTTTCCGGCACATCGGTAATATCCTCCGGGGGGTAGTAATAGGGACCCGGCGGTAAGTAGCTAAATATCAATTCTATTAGCGCATCGATATTAGTACCAAGGCTGGCTGAAATAGGCTGAACCCCGGCAAAACGCAAAGCCGACACATACGGCTGCAAATGCTGTTCCAGGTTTTCATCCTTAAGCAAATCTATTTTATTTGCGACCAATACTACCGGGGTAGTACTCTCTTTTAAAAGCTCAATAATGTGGGTATCACCACCATTAAAAGCCCCAGCTACATCCACCACGAAAAGAACGAGATCCACTTCGTTCAAGGCTCGTTCTGCAGTGCGCACCATATATTCGCCTAGTTTATGCTTGGGCTTATGCAGACCTGGGGTGTCAATAAAGATGGCTTGCCCCTGCTCGCAGGAGTAAATACCATTAATACGATTACGGGTAGTTTGCGGTTTATCCGAAACAATTGAGATCTTTTGCCCGATTAGAGCATTTAGCAAAGTTGACTTTCCCACATTGGGACGCCCTATTATACTGACAAAGCCAGATTTGGTGGTCATGGGAATCCTCCCGTTTCATTAGTGCCGGGGGTACTTCTGTCCACTCCGGCTGCAAGATCATTTTTGATCTCTATAAGTTAAAACTACATGGTAGCAATTCTTCAAGGTTATGGGATTCGACTTTTCCGCCACAATCGATAATGATCTCTAAGTGCGGTGCAAACTGTGCCAACACTTGGCGGCAAGCACCACAGGGATAGGCTGGTGTCGCTTCACTGCCGACTACCGCTAAGCGCACAAACTCTCTTTCACCGGCAGCAATCGCCGCGCCCAGAGCATTGCGTTCGGCGCACATGGTTAGCCCATAAGAAGCATTTTCTACATTACATCCTAAAAATACCCGGCCACTTATACCCAACAAGGCCGCTCCTACCTGGTAATGAGAATAAGGGACATAGGCCTGGTCTCTAACTTCCCTGGCTAACTCTAACAACTGCTGGTTGTCCAACATTCCCATCTGCCCCTCCCAGAACTCAACATCTAAAAATTATATACTGACATATTCCTTACGGCAAGCTATCTCTCTTTAGGATTGCCTTGCCCCATCCGCTTATCCCCCTTAGCTAGCTGCGAAGAGGTTTATTATCCGGGGTAGAAATACTATAAGACCCATGATGATGGAGAAAGATGCTGCTAATAAAACGGCTCCCGCCGCGGTATCTTTGGCTTTGCGCGCTAGGGGTTCCCGTTCTCGGGTTACCAGATCAACTGCGCATTCTATGGACGTATTGATGATTTCTGCCGTCATTACTAAAGCGATGGCGAGCAAGAGAATAAGCCATTCTAAATGGCTTATTCGGAAATAAAACCCGGCAGCTAGTACCAATAAAGCCATCAAGATGTGGATTTTCATATTCCGTTGGCTCACTAATGAATAAATAAGGCCGCGACTAGCATAACGAAAACTATCAGCCAAAGATCTGGCTTTCATCGCTTTATCCCCAAACTGGATAATACCTCCTCGGTAACCTGTTGCATTGCTGCTTCTCCCAGTTCATCCTGGTGATCAAAGCCCAACAGGTGCAATAGACCATGGGCACCCAGAAAAGCAACCTCGCGCTGCAAGGAATGACCAAATTCTGATGCCTGTTCCGCTGCTTGCTCCAACGATATAATAATATCACCCAGTAAGTATTGCTCAATTTCCGAGCTCACTCCTGGTTCATCAGTCTCATCATTTAAAGCAAAGGAAATTACATCTGTAGGCTGATCAATACCCCTATATTCGGCATTAATAAGTTGTATTTGTGCATTGTCTACGATAGTGATACCTACCTCAGCCTGCTCATTCACCTCTTGTCGACGACTTAACGCTTCCAAGGTGCGAACCAGAGCAGTCTGCAATTCTGGGGTCCAATCTAATTTACTTTGTTGATTTTCGAAAATGAGTTCCAATTCCATCATCCTTTCGCTCCAAATCACGTACGATGATTTCGGGATACTCAATACGCTTATGGTAAATGCCGACCAAAGCTTTGCTAAAAGCCTCGGCAATTTTATTCAAATCACGAAAAGTTAGATCACATTCTTCCAGTTGGCCGTCATTCAATTTTTCTTTGACCAACTTTCTGACCATACCCTCAATTTTCCCTGGGGTAGGGTCAGGTAGTGAGCGCACTCCAGCTTCTACCGTATCTGCCAGCATAATCAAAGCGGCTTCCTTGGTCTGCGGCTTTGGCCCCTCATAGCGGAAGGTATCCTCATGTACGGCACCTTCACGGTCTTCTTCAAGGGCGCGGCTGTAGAAGTATTT
>JBLNAS010000136.1:0-3290 GCA_050259475.1 Methylocystaceae bacterium | reverse complement strand
CAGACTTTTATTTATCTCGACTGGACATTGAAAGGTTATTCTTTTCGGTTAATGATGAGATTAAAACCTACCGCGCATACTTGCAACGAAAGATGGATAATTACTAAAAATTACTGTCGACCGGGGGAGGGCAATTATGGGTATCTTGACTGTAGAACAGGTGGTAGCTCAGGTTAAGGATCTACCTACGCTTCCTGAAGTAACTACCGAAGTCATAAAACTGACCGACGATCCCAATGCGACAGCTCAGGATATCAACCGGGCAGTGGGAAAAGATCAGGGACTAACGGCTAAGGTACTCAAATTGGCTAATTCGGCTTATTATGGGTTCCCGCGCCGCATTTCTACCGTCACTGACGCTACAGTATTACTGGGGTTCCAAACCCTGCGCAGCATAGTAATGGCCGCTTCGGTTAGTGACATGCTCATTAGGGAAGTTGCTGGTTACTCACTGGCTTCCGGCGAATTATGGCGCCATTCTCAAGCTACGGCAATGGGTGCTAGATTACTAGCCCGTCAATGCAAGTATCCAGCCGCAGATGTAGCTTATACAGCGGGTCTATTACACGATATCGGCAAGGTAATCCTCAATCATTATTTAGAAGAAGCTTATCAGCCAGTAGTTGAGATTGTGACCCGAGATGGTGTAGCTTTCATGGAAGCAGAGACTGCTGTGCTTGGATTTAATCATGCGGAAGTAGGAGCTAAAGTCGGCGAAAAGTGGAATTTGCCTCAACCGCTGGTGGAAGCAATAGCTAACCATCATTCACCCCAGTTAGCAACTGTTGACCCCAAGTTGACAGCTATTATTCATTTAGCAGATTGCTTAACCTTGGTCATGGGGGTCGGACTCGGTGTGGACGGTCTATTTTATCCTATGGATGAAAATGCATTAAAATTGCTGGGGTTATCGATGGAGAACTTGGAAGAACTAGTTTCCCGGCTTACGGATATGATGATTGATGCCAGTGCTTTTCTGGGATAAAGTTAATAGTGAATCTAATACTTGTAGGAACTGCCGGGATAAAAGTCCCGGCTTTTGTATATAAAAATGAATATGATTTTAACCTTCTAAAAGAAAGGATTTACGATATATGGATTTGCGCCATTTATTGGGTGAGTTAGCAGAGGGCAGTATTACTGTTGATGATGCTTACCAACAGCTAAAAAAGATGCCGTTTGAAAATCTTGATTTTGCTAGGATTGATCACCACCGAGCGGTACGCGATATTTTCCCGGAGGTTGTTTTTTGCCCGGGTAAAAAACCGGAGCAGATCGCAGCGATAATGAGCCACCTCTCTGAAATGAGCAAGGTGGTGTTAGCAACCAGGGCCACCGAGCAGGTGGCAGCCCAAGTAAGGGAGTTAGTACCGGCTATAAATTACCATTCAACCGCCCGGATTATGACGCTAGGGGAAATACCGGAACATTCTAAGGGCAGGGTAGCAGTTTTATCGGCTGGTACTGCGGATCAGGCAGTGGCAGAAGAAGCGGCAGTAACACTCGAATATATGGGCTGTGAAGTTCAGCGTATTTACGACGTAGGAGTAGCAGGGGTACACCGCTTATTGGCCGAGATTGGGAATATTGAACTGGCCCGGGTAATTATTGTCGTTGCCGGTATGGAAGGAGCTTTGGCCAGTGTAGTGGGTGGACTGACTCGCCGACCGGTCATTGCTGTACCGACCAGTGTGGGTTATGGTGCCAATTTTGGTGGGCTCTCGGCATTACTATCAATGCTAAACACTTGTGCTCCCGGCGTTGGTGTAGTTAATATCGATAACGGCTTCGGGGCGGCTGCCCTTGCTGGTGCGATTTTAGACAGCAGCCAGGGCCTAAAGTGATATATAACCGGCCTTCCGCATATGCTAAGGCAGAATAATTTGTCCTGTTAAAGTGTATGGAGGTCGTTTATATGTGGCGTTGGCATGATCGTTTTGAAATAGCTGTTCGCAGGTTAGCCGTCTTGCTGGTGTTAATTCTGGTGCTGGTACAAGGGGCGATGTTAAACGACGATGTTCGCTATCGTTTAAGTATTGGTGAACAGTTTGAGGGACGTCCAGTTACTGAACAGTCCAGTCGAACCATTCAAGCTGCCAGTGATAGTGTGACAACTGGTGAAGAGATGGTTTCCCCGTGGGCAGAAGTTGAATTGGAGATGCTTCATTTCAGCAGTCTGCCTCGAGCGATGGTTTTAGTTAATGGTCAGTGGGCGGGTAGTTTTACTGAACCTAAATTGCGTCTGCGGGTGATGGGGTCAGATGATATCGAGATCGAAACCAGCAGCTATGATTTTCCTGTTCAATTCCGCATAAATAAAGCATCAGTAAATCTAGTTCAGCCCTGCATAGGGGATATCTATAAGTCTAATCATGGTCGGATTTTTGTGGGTAAAGTTATGGTAAAATGATTAATAATCTTATAAGTACCGTGAGGTAATAATTATATGTACGATGTAGGCTCTAAAATGGTAGCGGCTGCCGCTATTCGGATGGCGTTAACTGCCAACCGAGCTGATGAAGGCGATTTAAAAAGAGAGTTAATGGAAAAACACTCCATAAAAGCGGTGGCAGTTGATTATGGTGGAGAATTCATATCCTCAGTGGGAAAGATTGTAGAGCGAGCAGTGGTGGCAGCGAAAAGGGAAGGTGTTATTCGTGACACCCATGCCGAAGAAGGTGCAGTAGCTGGTGCTGCCCGCGAAGCAGTTGGACAAATTATGCCTAAAGCGATCGGACTTAATGTCGGAGGCAAAATAGGTATTGCACATCATGGCGACCATATTAGTGTGGCCATCTTTCTAGGTATTGGCTTATTGCATCTGGATGAAGTTGCAATTGGCCTTGGTCATCGCGCGGTAGCGCCCGATCACCAATAAGGAGAACTGAACACATGAAAGTTAGGGGTATTAGAGGAGCAACTACCGTTGATTTCGATCAAGCTGACGATGTCTTGCAAGCAACCCGTGAGCTGCTGCAGTTAATGATGCAGAGAAATCGGCTTGATATTGATGATCTTGCTGCGGTTATTTTTACCGTTACTTCCGATATTCAATCGGTTTTCCCAGCACAGGCAGCCCGTGAATTAGGATGGACACAAGTGGCATTACTAGGGGCAGGAGAAATGAATGTTCCGGATGGTTTACCACATTGTATCCGGATCCTGATGCTGGTTAACACTGAGCTGCCTCCTAATGAGCTAATACCGGTATATTTAAGGAAGGCAGCTCAGTTGCGGGATGATTTAGCTTAAGATTTCTTTTATTTGATAAATGTCATGACGGCGATGCT
>JBLNAS010000135.1:0-12110 GCA_050259475.1 Methylocystaceae bacterium | reverse complement strand
AAATTATGCTTACCGTACGGGGACCCAATCCGGGTATCGAGAGCATTTCCAATACTCCTGGCGGTAGACGATCAGATAGTTCTCGATGCAGCTCAATACTACCAGTAGTCATAAGCTCATCTATCTTAGCCGCAATCGCCTCGCCCACTCCAGGTATACTTTTCAGCTTGCCAGATAACCAGATGGCTTCCAAATTTTGATCAAGGTGCCCGAGAGAGAGCGCGGCATTACGATAAGCTCGTACTTTATGGGGATTATCTCCTAACAGTTCTAATCTATCAGCGATTTCCTCCAACAAAATAGCAGCATCTATTCCCGACATAGTCCCTCCGCTTGGCTACCTATTTGGGCTCCTTATTTCCTTTATCTATACCCACCTTGAAACCTATATCTTTTTTATCTTCCATTGACCGCACTAACTGATCATAATCCTCCTGTAATTTAGAAAGCTCATCAGCTAAATTCAATGCCACCAGTACCGCAATTTTACCAGTTGAGAGACTGGTATTGCGTTGCCCGAGCATCGTCATCTTACGATCAACATAAGCCGCTAACATTTGTATGTACGATGGATCTTCGGCACCCTTTACTACATAGTCTTCACCATAAATACTTACGGTAACCCGATTAGGTTTGTTCTGCTCCATAATCCGCCCCCTATGAGATAAATATCTCTTATATTATCAAACACCAAGCGGTGATTTTTAACAAGCAGAAGACAAGACCATTTAATTCCATATATTAGAGAATAAGTTAACAATCCATTGACTTGCCATTTTCATCGCCCTATAATTAAATTACCAAAATATTAACTCTTAGCGGCCATGATGTCGTAAAGTAGTATTTGTAACCGTTATTTTTGGAATATTCAATCTATTGCTGCACTTATAGATTTCTTTTTTTCGGTTCTACTTCAAGATAGAGCAGGTCAACCTGCCGGGAAGGTGTGAAGGAGGATGCCCCATCTACAAATCGTTCTGGTAATAATTGTTTCGATTTACCTGCTAACAAAATTGGTTATTTGGATCAGGGATTATCAACGTCTGCTTAATGAGCGTAAAACCTAATCTTTAAACTACAGTAACACTTCTGCCTATCCATAGTAAAATAGCATCTTAGGTTAGCTTACGCGCACTTACCGATCACCACCAACCTGGAAAGGGGGTGACCTGAATGAGTAAACTTGCGCTTCTATTCCTGCTGATTGGCATCTGCTACTTAGCAGTCAAAAGTGTTTTGTTTTTGATACTTTATATTGTATCATTGCGCGTAGAAAAGACTGCTTTGCATAAAAAGAAGCTGTTACACCGGATGCTGATGAAAAAGCGAAGAGAAGACCATAGCCGCCATCGAAAAGCTTACGATTGGTATGATACACAAAAAGAAAGAGCCCACATGGAGGCTCTATAGCGGAGATATAAACAAATAAATGTCACATCTGTATTATACTGCTTCAACCTAGCTTTTACTAGTAGTCACAAGCACAAGCGGAGGACTAAACATCCTCCACTTCTATTTTCCAATCAATTCAGCTCCTATTTAATGGGGTTTATGTATTTTTTAGCTTGTTATTGTTAACACAAACTTAACATAAACTTAATTAAGCTCTCATGGCAGAATGATCCTAGCGATAAAGGTCCCGGCAATAACCTTAACGGTTACCTCCGGGACCTATAATTATTGGTTCTAGCGCAATACCGCTCCCAACTCACTTGCTAGTTGTTGCAATATTGATCGCACCAACTCGTTAATCTCCTCTTCTCGCAAGGTGCGATCATCAGCTTGGAACTTCAACTTTAAAGCCAGACTCTTTTTGTCTGCCCCTAAGTGATCACTCCGATAAACGTCAAATAATTGAATCGCTCTGAGTAATTCGCCCCCTGCTTTCCAGGCTACTTCTTGCACCTGACCGGCGGTTATTTCTTCCGACAATACTACTGCTAAGTCGCGATAAACCGCTGGGTACCGGGCAATATCCTCCAATTGACGTTTAAGAGGTCGGGCCTGCTGCAAGTCATCAAGTGCAGCCTCAAAGGCTACTACTCGCTTTTTAATTCCCCATTGTTCAAGCACTTCGGGATGTAATTCCCCAACTCGCATTATTACTGTATCGCCTTTAAGCACTTGGGCAGATCTGCCAGGATGGTAACTGGGATAGCCAACCAACGGTTGCCAAACGAAGCCGCTGATACCCAAACGGGTTAGAAAGTCTTCTGTTAATCCTTTAAGAAAAAAGAAATCCATCTCTTGTCGATTTCCTAACCAGGTTGCTTCCGTCTTCCCCGTACCTAATCCGGCTGCCATTAACTGTTGCCCAGGCAGATCATCGCCCTGGGAGTAGAAGACGTTGCCTACCTCAAAGATAGCTAAATCATCGTTTTGGCGAGCCATATTCTTGATTGCCGTTTCTAATAAACCTGGGAGCAAGGTAGTTCGCATTACCGAATGCTCTTCAGATAGCGGATTAGCTATAGCCACCGGCTGTTTGAGCAAGCTATCTGCTGGTTGATTAAGCCTATCCAAGTAACGGGGGCTAATAAAACTATAGCTTACCACCTGGTAAAAATTATGCGCCAGTGCCGCTATAACCTGCCGAGCCAGCGAGTGTTGGTGATGACCGGTAACCGAGGCCTGCCCTGAGGGCAGGGTAGAAGGAATATTATCGTAGCCGTAAAGGCGAGCAATCTCTTCAATTAAATCAGCTTCCAAGCTGACATCTACACGATGGAAGGGCACTTCGACTTGAAAGTCGCGCCCAACTGGGGTAAGGCCAAAACCTAAGCTCTTCAGATAGTCGCCCATTTGTTCTCCCGCGATTTTGCTGCCCAGGATACGATTAACTCTTTCTGGGCGTAATGCAATTACTGCTTTAACTGCTGGTCGGGGATATACGTCTACCACACCAGGCGCGATTATACCCGCTCCCAGCTCTTCGATTAACTCTGCCGCTCGATTAACTGCTGGCAGTACACTTTCTGGATTCAGTCCCTTTTCATAACGGGCAGAGGCCTCAGTACGAAGGGCTAATTTCGCTGCTGTACGGCGGGTAGTGGCATAGTGAAAGTTGGCTGACTCCAACAGTACTGCGGCGGTGGCGGAAGTAATTTCACTGTTTCGTCCGCCCATAACCCCAGCTAGAGCAATCGGCTGGGTATCATCCGCAATTACCAACATATCCGCAGTAAGCTGCCGCTCCACCTCATCTAGGGTGGTCATGGTTTCCCCGGCGTTAGCTCGACGTACCACAATTTGCCCTGCCTTCACCAAACTAAAATCAAAGGCATGCAGTGGTTGATTATACTCCAGCATGACATAGTTAGTAATATCAACAATATTGTTAATGGGGCGAATACCCGCATGTTCCAATCGCCGTTGCATCCAATCTGGACTAGGTGCCACTTTGACTGCCGTAACCACCCGAGCCGCATAACGAGCACATAACTCTTCATCGGTAATTTTAACCTGAACCATATCAACTGTCGGCTTAGATCCCATTTCCTGCAGGCTACCACTCGGAAACTTTAATTTACGATCATACAAGGCGGCTACTTCCCTAGCCAAATTTATCATTCCATTACAGTCACCCCGATTAGGAGTAAGCTCCAACTCCAGGATAGTGTCACCATCCTCATGGTCTATCCCCTCAACCGGGATACCCGCCATGGTTAAGCGAGCTGCCAGTTCCTCCGGCCTTAAATCAGTAATCTCAATATAATCATTAAGCCATTCCAGCGGTACTCTCATCATTTTACCTCCATATCATCAAGGGTCTTAGAATTGCTTTAGGAAGCGCAGGTCATTATCAAAGAACAACCTTAGATCATTTACCCCATATTTAAGCATGGTTATACGTTCCACTCCCATGCCAAAGGCAAACCCAGATACCCGTTCCGGATCATATCCCCCCATCGCCAAGACCCGGGGGTTTACCATGCCCGCTCCCAATATTTCGAGCCAACCAGTGTGCGAACAGACACGACAGCCCTGCCCGCCGCAGTTGACACAGGAAATATCCATCTCGACACTTGGTTCGGTAAACGAGAAGAAACTCGGCCGATAACGTACCTCGAGGTCGCTAGAAAAAATCCGGCGGGCAAAACTCATTAAGGTACCTTTCAGGTCAGCAAAAGTTACATTTTTATCTACCCATAACCCTTCCACCTGCTGAAACATCGGGGAGTGGGTTGCATCGTCATCCCGCCGATAAACCTTGCCCGGAGCGATTATTCTAATCGGCAATTGCGGAGCATACTTCTCCATCGTTCGCGCCTGCATAGGACTAGTGTGAGTCCG
Source organism: Methylocystaceae bacterium (assembly GCA_050259475.1). GTDB lineage: Bacteria > Bacillota > Syntrophomonadia > Syntrophomonadales > JBLNAA01 > JBLNAA01. The sequence goes on along the minus strand of JBLNAS010000135.1, from coordinate 7,817 downwards.
TAATAAAAATTCGTCGGTAATATAAAAGGAATCCTGCATCTCGCGAGCCGGATGGTCCTTGGGAATGTTCATGGCTTCAAAATTGTAATAATCAGTCTCAATTTCTGGTCCTTCCTCAACCACATAGCCCATCGAAGCGAAAATATCCTCAATTTCTTCGATCACCATGGTTAGTGGATGTTTACCTCCCCGCCATATTGGTACCCCGGGCAAGGTAATATCAATCTTTTCCTGACTTAGGCGCTCGTCTAACTCCTGGCGTTTAAAGGCAATGCTTCTGGTTTCTAACATCTGCTCTAAATCTTCTTTTAGGCGATTGGCTAATTGTCCTACCTGAGACCGTTCGGCTTCTAACAGATCCTTAAGTCCCCGCAATACGCTGGTAATCTCCCCTTTTCTCCCTAGAAATTGCACCCGCACTTCATCCAGGTTTTTAAGGTCACTAGCAGTCTTAATGGCCGCTTCGGCCTGCTGTCTTATTTCCTGCAAACGATTATGCATCTTACAGCCTCCTTGAAATACAAAAAGACCTTCGTTCCTCTCGGGAACGAAAGCCTATATTAACTTCCGCGGTACCACCCCGGTTGTCCAAAATTAATTGAACCCCTCGTTTACCGATAACGGCGGCAGCCGGCCTGACCTACTTAACAAGCTTTCAATCAGGCAACTCAGGAGTGAATTCACCGGCTTAAGTCTGGCCGCACTCTCAGTCATAGATGCTGCCTTCCTGTGAGCATTCCACCGGATACTTATCCCCATCATCGCTATTTATTGTATAGCAACTTTATACCATAAATAATAAAATATACATCCGGACTCTTCAAACAAGGACCATAGCAGTTCGGCGAAATCCACCTATACTCGCCGCCTTCCCTGTTTATTAAGGCTTATACTTTATAGAGTATAGCACAAGGTGGCTTGTACCTTCAACGGCGTTGAAGTATTATCTCGTACATCAGAACCCCCGCGCAAACTGCAGCATTAATACTATCTACCCCCGTCTGCAAAGGAAGGCTTACTGCTAGCTCCGCCCTAGCTTCAATCTCAGGTGATACACCATGCGCTTCCGAGCCAACCACCAAAATCAGACTGGGGGCGTAACTAGCTTCGGCATAACTAGTTGCAGCTTCCGCTGTGGCTACTACCAGTTGGTGTCCTGCCATCTGCCAGCTCAAAATATCACTGCTATCAGCAGCTATTACGGGCACATGAAAGATACCCCCCATGGAAGCTCGAACCACTTTGCTATTATAAGGATCAACACTATCACCCAATAAAATTACCCCGCACATCCCGGTTCCCCACGCGGTGCGAATAATCGTTCCTAGGTTTCCGGGATCAGCAAGATTATCTACCGCCACCCAGGGCCCAACCGCAAGCTGTTCAGGTTTACTAACTAAATGGGTGCGGCAGACCGCTAAGACCCCCTGACTAGTCTCCGTTTCAGTAAGCAGCTTCATTACCTTATCGCTAACCCGAATCAGGTTGACTCCATCTACCAGCTCAAATTCCAAGGTGCTATCCTCATGAATAAGTAGCTCCTGCACCACTCTGGCCTGTAAGGCCTCAGTTACTAATCTGACACCCTCAGCAAGAAAGAGGCCCGTTGTCTCACGATACTTTTTCATTTTCAATTTCTTTAACTGCCGAATATACTCGTTCTCGGGCGAAGTAATTAGTTGCATAGTTTCCTCACTATTTAAAAAGATTGCGAGAAATGCTCCACCTTGGTCGTCTCACCTAAAACAATAACTCGATCACCAGCCTGAATGGTAAAATCGCCATCAGGAGCCACTATAACCCCCCCACTGCGGCGAACCGCTAACACACTAACCCCAAATCGGGTACGCAGGTCCATCTTACGTAAGCTGTGCCCATACATCTTACGAGATACATCAGCTTCCACTATCGAGTAATCATCTGAGAGATCTATATAATTAAGGATATTGGAGCTGTCAATAAAGTGGGCGATCTTTTCTCCCATCTCCCGCTCCGGATAGACTACTTGATCGGCCCCTACCTTTTCCAACACCTTCCCATGTACCTCAGTGACAGCTTTGGCGATTACCCTTTTTACCCCACGTTCTTTCAGCATCAACGTAACTAGAATGCTGGCCTGAATATCATCACCTATAGCGACAATAGCTGTATCAAAATTACCAATTCCAACCGCTTCCAGAACCCGTTCTTCACGGGCATCAGCTACCATGGCTTGGGTTATTTGGTCTTTAACCCTATCGACCAAAGCTTCGTTAATATCGATACCTAACACCTCATGTCCCAGGTGAGTAAGTGTGGTCGAAACACTACGACCAAACCGTCCTAACCCAATCACACAGACCATTTTCTTCTTCATTCGTTCACACCTACCCTATCATTACTTCTCCCCGGGGAAGCTTAATCTGCCCATGAGCCTGCATGCGTTCCATAAGTGCAAAAGCTATGGTCATCGGACCAATCCGGCCTAAAAACATTAAAGCCATGAGAATATATTTGCCTGCAGTAGTCATCTCGGGCGTGATTCCGGTTGATAGCCCGACTGTACCCAAGGCAGATATGGCTTCAAACATTACCTGGCGTAAAGCAAAAGGGCTTAAGATGGCTAACAACATAATCCCAATAAAGGCTGCCCCGAAATATAGAAAAGTAACCGTAATCGCGCGGTAGACAATATCCGGTTCCATACGCCGGCCTAACATCTCCACTTGTTCCTTACCTTGTAAGCGAGACAAAGTAGTGGCTACCAACACTGCAAAAGTACTGGTCTTGATACCACCACCGGTACTCAAAGGAGAAGCCCCGATAAACATCAAGATCATGGTTAGAAGCAATACGGCCTGGCTGACCACTCCAAAATTAACACTAGTATAACCAGCAGTACGTGGTGTAACTGCTAGGAAAAAGGCATTAATCATTTTATCACCCAAATTTAGACCCTGTAAAACTCCCTGGTACTCCAGGACAAAGATGAACACCGTACCTAGCCCCAGCAGCCAAAGAGTGGTTCTTACTACTACTCGAGCATGCAGAGACATTTTCTGGTGGCTGTGTTTAAGCTCATACAACACCGGGAAGCCGAGGCCGCCCAGAATTATTAATAAACTGATGGTAAGCAAATAGCCTTGGTTATGAATCAATGGCACCAAGCTACAAAAGGGCTCATAATATTTACCCCACAGGTCAAAACCAGCATTACAAAAAGCGGATATAGCGTGGAATATTGCGTAATAAGCAGTATCTAAAACCCCCGCTCTGGTCTTGCCGACAGTGAATAAAAATAATCCTAGTGCTCCTAACCCCTCAATTACCAGGGTGTACTTAATCGCTAATTGAACTATCCGTACCACGCCACCCACATTCGGCAAATTCATCGCTTCCTTTAGCATTAGTCGCTGCTTAAGGCCGATCTTCTTACCCAAAATCAAGGCATATAAGGTACTGATAACGATTACCCCCAGGCCACCTACTTGAATCCATAGCAAAATGATCAGTTGACCAAATATATTAAAGGTAGAACCTGGATCGACAGTAACTAAACCCGTAACACACAAAGCCGAGGTAGCAGTGAACAAGGCATCCGTAAAAGACACCGCCGGGCCCTGGCTGGTGATCGGCAGAGATAATAGCAGCCCCCCCAAGACTATTACGGCTAGGAAGCTTAGGGTAATAACCTGATAAGGCTTAAATTCGTTTGGCTCTTTATTCAACATCTTAAAACGCCTAACCTTATAAAATATGTAAAAGAAGAAGTATCCTCTTTCTTCCTTAGAGTATACTTCTTCTCGTTAATAAATACTTTTTTAACTAATCTGATTTACAGGCTTTGCTTAGCTACCTCGGCTAACTGGGTAAAGCCGGGGGGATCACTGATGGCCAGTTCGGCAAGCATCTTGCGGTTGATGTCTACCCCGGCTACCTTAAGTCCATGTATCAGCTTGCTATAGGACAAGCCATTATCACGAGCAGCAGCATTGATACGGGCAATCCACAATTTACGAAAATCACGTTTCTTTAAGCGGCGATGGGCATAAGCATAATTGCCAGACTTCATCACTTGCTGATTTGCTACCCGGAACAGTTTAGATTTGCTGCCCCGATAACCCTTGGCCAGCTTAAGAATCCTTTTATGTCTTGCGTGGGCTGTAACCCCGCCTTTTACTCTAGGCATTAGCTAGTCTCCCCTTTATGCTTATTTGTACGGAATCAACTGGGCAACATTCTTCTGGTCGGCTTTGCTCATGGTAGTACCCGAGCGCAGACGGCGCTTTTGTTTGGGACTCTTGCCCGACAACAGGTGGCTAGCATAAGCCTTATGCCGTTTTACTTTACCGCTAGCGGTTTTGCTAAACCGTTTGGCAGCACCTCTATGTGTTTTCATTTTTGGCATCAACTTTTTCCTCCTTTGATGTGACAATATCACTCCTGGGGGTAAGGAACATGGTCATGTTTCTTCCCTCCAGCTTGGGTTCTTTCTCTACCGTGGCTAAAGCGGACATATCTTCAGCAAACCGACGGCACAGGGCTAATCCGAGCTCCGAATGGGTAACCTCACGTCCTCTAAACATGATGGTGACCTTAACTTTGTCGCCATCCTCGAGAAAACGGCGGGCATTAGCCTCTTTGGTATCCATATCATGACGCTCAATATTAGGCCGCATCTTAACCTCTTTAACGGTAATAATGCGCTGCTTCTTACGCGCCTCTTTTTCCCGCTTACTCTGCTCATAGCAGAACTTACCGAAGTCCATTATGCGGCATACTGGTGGTTTGGCTCCTGGAGCTACCTCGACTAAATCCAGGTTGCGTTCCACAGCCATGTCAAGTGCTTCCTTGTAGGGAACAATCCCTAATTGCTCGCCCTCTTCTCCAACCAGCCTTACTTCCCGAGCCTTAATGTCCTCATTCACCCGATAATCCCTGTTAATAAGTAGTCCACCTCCTAAAGTTAAACAAAAAACAAAACGGGTCATGCCAAAAGCATAACCCGCTAAAACCATATCAATTAAGATACGGTCACTTCCGATAACAACCTTAGAGCTATCCCTGTCAGGGACGCCGTTAGGTGAGAAGCGGGGCTTCTGCTTTGCGTTGTGGATAATATTTCATTAACCATTTAATAGTATAAGCATAACCGGCTCTTCCGTCAAGTAATTCTCCATGATCTAGGGTCAGAATCCATGGGCACTTTTCGACCAGCGGGCTGCCTTAAAAAACTCAATCCCTTAATTGGGCTTATAAATAGCGGTTATTAATCTCCTCATGCAGACCAGCTAGGAAAGCATCAACCTCTTGGGCTCCCAAGTCACCTTCCTTACGTTTACGCACTGCCACCTGCTGACTTTCCACTTCCTTATCTCCTACTACTAATAGATAAGGTATGCGCTGGGTTTGTCCCTCACGTATCTTATAACCGATCTTTTCGCTGCGCAAATCCGCTTCTACCCGGATACCTTCCGCCTTAAACTTGGCTTCTAACTCTTGGGCATACTGGTGTTGACGGTCGGTAATCGGCAAAATACGCACCTGCACTGGGGCCAACCAGGTGGGGAAAGCGCCCGCAAAGTGTTCGGTCAGAATCCCAATAAAACGCTCGATACTACCATAAATAGTACGATGAATCATGACCGGACGATGACGCCCGCCATCTTCTCCTATATAGGTGAGATCAAAGAGCTCCGGCATCTGCATATCAAGCTGAATGGTACCACACTGCCAGGTACGGCCTATGCTATCTTGAAGATGGAAGTCGATCTTAGGACCGTAGAAGGCTCCATCTCCTTCATTGACCTTGTAGGGAATCCCTTTTTGGTCCAAAGCTTGACGCAAAGCCTCGGTAGCCACTTCCCAGTCCTCAGCAGTTCCGATCGAGTTCTCCGGGCGGGTCGACAATTCCACGTTAAACGGGAACCCAAACAACTGATAAAATTGGAAGTCCATATCAATAACCCCGATAATCTCCTCGGTTACCTGGCTAGGCAGCAGGTAAATATGAGCATCATCCTGGGTGAAAGCTCGTACCCGCATCAGCCCGTGCAAAACCCCAGATTTTTCATGCCGATGCACCAGGCCCAGTTCCGCCATCCGCAGTGGTAGTTCACGGTAACTGTGCACCTCACTCTTATAAGCCAGGATACCACCCGGGCAGTTCATGGGTTTGACGGCATAATCTTCATCGTCAATTTCCGTAAAATACATGTTGTCCTTATAATGGCCCCAATGCCCAGAACGCTCCCAGAGAGTACGGTTCAGAATCACCGGGGTTTTGATTTCGCTATAGCCGTGTTTGGCATGCTCCTGACGCCAGTAATTTTCTAATTCATTTCGCAAGATCATCCCTTTGGGCATGAAGATGGGAAAGCCCGGTCCTTCATCAACCAGCAAGAAAAGTCCAAGTTCGCGTCCCAGTTTACGGTGGTCACGCCGCTTGGCCTCTTCCATTTTAAAGAGATAATCCTTCAATTCCGCATCTTTAAAGAAAGAGGTCCCATAGATACGCTGCAGCATTTTATTCTTCTCATCACCCCGCCAGTAAGCTCCAGCTAGGCTGAGGAGTTTGTAGGCTTTAAGCCCACCTGTTGACGGCAAATGCGGTCCCGCACATAGGTCTACAAAGTCACCCTGTCGGTAAAGGCTGATAACTGCATCTTCAGGAAGATCCTGAATCAAGATTACCTTGTAGGTTTCGCCCATATCCTTAAACAACTTAATGGCATCATCACGTGACATTTCTTCCCGTACTATGGGATAATCGGCCGTGGCAATAGCCTCCATTTCCTTTTCCAGAGCGGGGAAATCCTCTTCCGAAAAGCGGTGTTCGACATCAATATCATAATAGTAGCCTTTATCGATAGCTGGTCCGATAGCTAAGTTGGCCTGTGGATGCAATCGTTTTACCGCGTGCGCCAGAAGATGTGCCGCACTATGACGATAAACCCCCAGGCTCTCTTTATCATCAGCCGTTAATATTTCTAATTGGTGTTCACCCGCATCTAGTGTATGGGCCAGATCATAAAGCTTACCATCTACCCGAGCTACTAAAGCATTTTTGGCCAGCTTCTTACTTATATCAGCCGCCACCTCATACAGGGTAACCTTATCCGCATATTCACGGCTTGAACCGTCTTTTAAACTAACTTTAACCATCACTATTTCCCTCCATCAACCTGAGAATTATATTCCGACAAAAAGAATAATTACATCCTGTAATATACCAATTAGTAATCCCAATACCCCACCCATGATTTCAATAAAGCGTAATTCGCGCGAGGCAACCTGTAACACCAATTGTTCGGCATCAGCCACTTGGTACTGACCGATCTTTTCCTCAATCAAACGACCAACTTGGATTTGATTCAGCATTTGCTCGCGACCATTATCAATCGCTGCCTGTACGATACCAGGAGCTTCTCGGCGCAATACAACTTCTACCAGATCACCGAGTTTTCCAGTTACCCCATTTGGAACAAACCGGGGCATGACTTCATCTAAACGCTGTTTTACCAAACCCACCACCGTGCTAACCAGCGTTTCCTGCATTTCTGGAGTATTCACCTGATCGAGCAGATCGGAGACTGAAAACAATTCCTTTTCTACCACTTCACCGACCGTACGGGCCAAATCAACCTGACGACGAGGCAAGACCCCCTGCACTTCCCAAAACAAAAAGCGCACTGGTTTACGGGGGTGGAACAACATTTTGACCGCTACCACATTAGTTACATAACCAATAGCCGCACTAATTAAAGGAATCAGCAGCATCTTCAGCCACATCTTATTTCTCATCCCCAAAAAAACTATTAAGTTACTTATGATTATCA
>JBLNAS010000134.1:0-8129 GCA_050259475.1 Methylocystaceae bacterium | reverse complement strand
ATAATAGGGTTTGCAGAGCTCTAATGGCTGCTTGATCATTAAAATTGATATTGTTTTGTTTACAGTATTGGTGAATAGCTTCATGGGCAATAATAGCAGCTGCCACAACTGTCGGGGCCCCAATAGAAATAACTGGTACGCCTAGGGTTTGCTGATTTAAGGCAGCACGGGCGTTGCCGACCCCGCCTCCTGGTTGAATACCAGTATTGGCACTTTGAATAGTGGTACCGATTCGTTCAGTGTTTTGGGCTGCAAGGGCATCGATAATAATAACTACCTGGGGTTTTACCTTTTCTACAACACCCTGCACAATTTCCGCAGTTTCAATGCCAGTTAGACCGAGGACACCGGGAGTGATAGCACAAACTGAGCGCATCCCAGGTAACACTGCTTCCGGTATATACTTGTGTACATGACGAGTTGCTGGCAACTGCTCAATTACCCTGGAGCCAAGAGCATCTGGAGTAGCAAATCGATTTCCCAAGCCCACAATCATTACTTCTAAGTCGTTTCGGGGATTACCACCTAGCATTTGCACCAGGACATCACCCAAGGCTTTTGCAGTCTCTTTAATAACCAAAGGATCCCGGGTACTTAACTCATCAGATTCAATAGTGACATAACTGCCAACTGGACGCCCCATAATAGCTTCTGCTTTTGGATCTTTAATCGTAATCGTGGTTACCTTACAATGAGGTAACTCTTTTACATCTTCAATAACTCCTGAGATTTCACGTCCAGTGGCCCCTCTAACCAGATCACGAGCCTCTACCGCCAAATCTACGCTCAAAGAAAAACTGCGCAGCAAATCATTCAAAATTTTTTCACCATCCCTAGCGTCTAATCCAAGCTTAATTTGGCAAGTTTGGAGCTAGGTTATACAAAAACTAAAGGCTTTAAATTGTGGACCAAAAAGTAGCACCAGGGCCGATCGTTATCGACCGGCCCTGGTGGGAAGATGCGTATTTAGCTTTCTCTTAAATAAGCCATCATTTGCGGCAGGAAATAGGGTATGATGGCTCCTAACATCTTCGGCATTAGTACTTCCATGGTCTTCGGCATAAGTTCTGGCATTTGTTCTTGCAGGTCGGGAGGCATGCCCGGAATTGCCTCGCTAACCTTTTCCAGCATCAATGGCATTAAGGCCGGCATCATGCCTGGAAGTAGGCGGGGGAATAGAGCGGGCATCATCTTTTCCATAGCAGCCAACATTGGCCCTCTTAAAGCTTTGGACATATGCTTAATTTGTTTCATCATGCTAGGGAAGGGCGCTGGCATCGCGATAATCATTTCTGGGATCATGGTTGCCATCATATCTGCCATACCCCAGGGGGTCATTAAACGAATCATAGCTTCAAACACTGCCCATTTTTCATCAATAACCGCATTCGAAGAAGGAATATCCCAGCCCATAGCTTCAGCGGCCAGGGTGGCTAAATCCTTAATTTCAACTGGTAAGTTTTCTAAATTGCGGGAGCGATTAAGCTGTACTCGACAGCAGGGACAGGCGGTTATCAGGGTATCAGCACCGACATCCAACGCTTCTTGTACTCTATGGGCACCGATGCCCTGGGCAATGTCAGGGTCAGCAACCAGAGTTAAGACGGAACCGCAGCAGTGGGCATTATCTCGGTTATAACGTAGTTCACGGAAATTGCTTTCCGGGATCGCATTGATCAGAGTCCGAGGGCCGTCATAGCAACCTCCTGCCCGGCCCATATGGCAAGGATCATGGTAGGTAACTTTGCGATTCACCGGCATGGGAAGTTCAAATTCTCCGGCTTTGATTTTATCAGCTAAAACATCAGCATAGTGGCGAGCAGTAAAGGGATAATCAATACCCCGATCCTGCGCCCATTGACGATAGTATACTTCCCAGATTAGATAGCAGGCGGGGCAAGTAGTTACCACGGTTTTGGCGCCTGTTTTTTTCATGTTCTCGATATTACGAGCTGCAATTTCATCAAATACTTCCCAGCGTCCCGCTACTAACATGGGAATACCACAACAGGTTTCATCCTTGCCGAGGTAAGCAAATTCGATACCCGCGGCACCCAATAACCGAGCGGCTGATTGCGCGATATCATGTTCAACAAAGGAAGAGGTGCAACCTGGGAAATAAGCGTAATCACTGGTTTCTTTGATCAAAGGAGTGATTTCCTCAGTAACCCAGCCATCACGATTAGCAGCATATTCGCCCCAAATATTATTCTGTTGCCTTAGGGTATTAACCATTATTTCAAAAGGCGGAAAGGTATGGAGCCCCTGCTTATCAATTAGTAATTGCCGCAATTTCATCCAAGAAGCCTCGTTAGGCAAGTCTAATTGACAGGTATGGTTACACATTTCACAGGTAGTACAGGCCATAATGTTTTGGGCATTTTGTTGGTTAAATTCAATTTCGCCTTCCAGTACCATTTTAACCAATGTCCATTTACCACGGGGTGACTGTGATTCCCAGCCTCGGCCATAATACTGATCACATTGATCGACACAATAACCGCATTGCGAGCAGGCATAAGCATACCAGGCGACATCACCAGGAATCCCATTTTTGTCCACAAATGCTTCACCGGGAGTGGTGCGGGTAGTATTGTTGCCAAATACTCGAATTATGGGCTCTAATTTACTAGCCATTTTAAGGCTGGAAGCTACCAGGCTATTACCCATTACCTTACCCGGGTTCATCACATCCTGAGGGTCATACTTGGCTTTAAAATCTTTAATAGCCGCTAGATGGTTACTGCCTAACACCTCATCGGCAAACCCCGTAAAGTATAATCCGGTGGCATAAGGACGACCACCAAACTCCTGGGCGGCTTTTAGGGCGGTCAGGGAAAGGCCAAAGGCCAGGTTAAAGGTAAACTTTCGTTCATCATGAGGGATGAAGCCCAGAAGAATAAGTTCGGCGTCTCGAGAACCAAAAGCTTCCAGAATAAAGGGGTGTTTAATTTCTTTAGCGACTGTGCTCAGATAAGCACCCAGCTTAGCTACTGGGAGCACCACCTCACTAGGAATAAATGAAGGGGCAATGCGTTTAGCTCGCATTGGCTCAAAACGAGCTTGCCACTCATGATCAGCCAGCGAGTCGGAGAGCATTTCTCCTTGGTTCGCCGCTGTAAGCTGTTCCAAAGCATCTAGGACGCTGGCGGTAGGTGGAGGATTAAAGGCAGCCAACACAATATAGCTTTCCGGTAAAGTTATTTTGTCGGTGGTCACGGCATGGCCATGATGGAGATGAGGTGGAAGCTGGTTTTTATATCTAGCAGCCACTGGGTTGATAAAAGACAAAGACCATAGCGGAAACTTTTCGGCATAGATAGCAGATAAAAAAGTACCTAATTGTTCGCCATTGGCAAAGGCAATGGCCTTAACGGTCAAAGGAGCTAGGGCTTTAACCTTAAAGCTGATAGTAGTAATAATGCCAGTGATACCATTAGCATCCGCTACGACGGCAATATCCTCCCCTGACAGGGTTACCTTAACCCCATCGGGACGCACCAAATTAACAGCCACCACATTATCGCGAAAGAAGCCATATTCATAGCTGCCAATACCGGCACCCCCCTGAGCCAACCACCCACCTACGGTGGAAGCCGGAGCACTAGTAGGATAAAGGTTTAGGGCTAATTGCTGCTGGTTTAACTGGTACTCAATTTCTTGCCAGACCGCCCCGGTCTCCACGGTAACTACCCCAGAGGAGGCATCTATGCTTAAAATCTGGCGTAGGCGATAAAACTCAACCACTAATCCTTTTTTGATTGGTAGCACTCCACCATAGCCTGAGGTGGCTTTCCCGCGCGGGGTCAAGGCTACCTGATTGTCCAGCGCCCATTTAGTTAACCAGACCACTTCTTCTTCAGAGATAGGCTGCACAATACCATCTGGTACTGGGTCAGCAACCAATGGTGCTACCATGGAGGGCATAACCCCCATATCGCGAGCGTAGATCTTTCTTTCTAAATGATCAAAGTTTACCCGGGAACCAAATATCGCTATTAATTCTTCCTGTTGTTGATGATTAAGGTTTTCCATAAACCTATACCCCCTATGAGTATAATTCTATTATCACTATTACATGCTCAGAGAATTAATTCAATAGCAAAATATGGCTGAAAATAGAATATATTTATAACACCAAAAAAACGACAATATATGTAGAAAAAGAGAGAAAGCAGTCTATACAATGTACCTAAATGGGTATATAATCCTACACAAGGGGATTAGTTTTTAATGTTTGGGGTAAAAAAGGGGGGAAGTCGTCAGTGAAGAAAGAATTTGTCGATGCTTGGCATCAATATTGGAATTCGGTTCCTGCAGACCCACAAGCCGAAATTGAGTACTATTATCTGGCGCCAATCAAGCACTGCCTGGGCAAAATGCCCAGCGAAGAACTGACCGACAAAGATTATAGTAAGGTAACCTTTATTTGGTATCGGGAATTTAGGATGGTTATCGGCACCGGGGTGCATAAGTGGGCTTATATATATAAGACCGATAACAAAGGCGAAACCACCATTAATTGCAATAATAATAGTGTGATTAATGCTCCTAATGTTCATGATTATGAGGATACGCATCGGGGCGAAGCACTTCCGTTTGAGTTTATAGGCCAATGCAAGAATCTGATCGAACTAGACATGCTGAATAATTATTTGCTTGATAAGCTAGTAAGTGCTCTTAATTTGGACGAACAGTGTAATTTGTTCAATCATTTTCCGCTGCTGGAAAAACTGAATGATCGGGATAGTAGTTTTTATCCTTCGCGGATGAAGAATAAGCAATATGTTATCGCTCTGCGCAAAGAGCAGGAGACTGCCAATATGATCGTCCGGAATAAGAAGGATGATGCGGTACGCCTGGCCAAAGAAATTATGCAATTGAACGACTATGAATATAGCAATATTATTATTTATGAAGTAGATCGGGATACTGACTGTGCTATGCGAGTATGGCAATGGATTGCCGACGCTTCCTAAAGACTAGGATGTGACCTTGAGGTGAAGCAGGTTTGGGTAAATCATAATTTAAAAATCAGAATACCCCAAGACGTAGATGCCGTCTTAGAGGATGTTGCCCGCAGTAATCAGATGACCAAACAGGAAGTTATTCGCTACATCGTTGAACATGAAAAAACTTTCTGGGAGTTTTCTAATCAAACTGAAGAAATGCGGTACCTGCTTAGCAAATATCTTGATCACCTGTTAGCTTCACCAAGTTCATCTAAAATTTTGGCGAGCGATGAGAATTGATTTGGTGGAAAAACAATGGCGGTCCGGCTTAAAAAGCCGGACCACCGAACAGTTTGGGGAGAGGAGAATTTTGTAAAGTTGTTGGGGAGGGTTTGTTTTGCCAGGTTTGTCCTGGCATTAGATATCATCCCCACATTGTAAATAACCATACATAAAAAAATAATTATTTTTTTCCTGGCTTTCTTGCCAGGTTTTTTGTTATATCAAGGAGGCAAAATGGGATAAAAGACGAATTTAATTTATAGGGGGGAATAATTTGCGGGTTATAAGTGGTAAGGCTAAAGGGCGAAAATTGAAAATGCCGGTTGGCGTCGAGGTCAGGCCGATAACTGATATGATCAAAGAGGCTTTGTTTAATATCTTAACCATGGACTTGCCAGATAGCAGGTTCTTGGATCTTTTTTCTGGCAGTGGCAGTGTAGGCATTGAAGCCTTAAGTCGTGGAGCGTCCAAGGTTGTATTTGTAGACCTAAGCCCCATTTGTGTCAAGACCATTAATGAGAATATCACGCATTGCGGTTTTACGGAAGGGTTTGAAGTTATTAAGCAAGATGCCATCGCAGCCATTAGATGGTTACAGCGAAAAGAGGCTGAATTTGACCTAATTTATATTGATCCGCCATTTAGTGAAAAAGAATTGTATAATCAAATATGGTCGGCATTAAATGACAGACCCCTGCTAGCTAACGACGGTGGGGTAATCATTCGAGCACCTAAAAATATGAAATTACCAAGTTCAGGATCACAATTACAACAGAGTCAGGTACGGAAGTACGGTGATTCTATACTATATTTCTATAAACCTGAACGGGGAGAGGAGCGGTAAATATGGAAGTGTTCAGACTGCTCGATGAGATGGAGGATGTTATTAGGCAGGCAAAAAAGCTGCCGTTTTCCTCCCGAGTAAGCGTAGATCCCGCCACGTTTTTAGAATATATTGATCATCTGCGGGCAGTACTCCCAGAAGAATTAGATATTGCTCAACAAATGATGGGCGAACGAGAAGCAATTCTTGAAGATGCCAAAAGACAGGCTGAAGCTCTATATGAGAATAGCCGCCACCAAGTAGCGGCTATGGTTGATAGCGATATGATTACGCGTAGTGCGCGTGATGCGGCTGAAACCATAATTACCAAGGCCAAAAACGTAGGTGAGGGTATTGTAAATGATGCCAACCAATATGCCGATGATTTATTGGCTTATTTGGAGCGGATTTTACAAGATGGGATGCATTCAATCCATGCCGGACGCGATGAGTTAAACCGGCAAATACATAAGTAAATAAGTTAGTAGCACCTGATAAGACCAACATCACTAGCAAGAGAGCCAGCCATTCCCAATAACCCTGAGTTACAACCGGGGTATTGGCTGATTGGCTGTTAGCTATTGTGGATACCGGTGCTATTAACCACCACCCTAACCAGGTAAAAACCAGGGCGGGTGGTATTTGCAGCAAGCGTGCTTTTAAGTATTGACGAAAAGATATACCGATTTCAGAGACAATGGAGTAAATCTGGGCTTGAATACAAAGACCACTGATCGAGAGTAACGTGCTCAGTAGTAATAGTTTCCATAAAATCGGTGCTTGTGCTGCCCCGACTGCCTGCGAACCCTGGGTGAGTTCCAAAAGACCGATTGTTGAACCATAAACTAGCGAAGGTGGTAGTCCAGGCAGTATTTGGCCGGTTAAGTAAACCATAAAATCTAGAAACCCGATGCGGCTTAGAAAAGCTGTCAGGACCATAAAGAAGATAATAAAACCGCCAATTTGGCAAATATTATTGATGCTATTACGAATTGAGGCGCCGAGCAAATTTCCGGTAGGTGTCTTTATTACGGGCATAGTTATGTTATCCGGGCTATAAGCCCGGTTTTTTCTTCCCAGATACCATCCTACTAAAAGGTTGGAACCGTAATGGGCAAAAGCTAAAATGTAACCATATAGTTCATTGCTTAGTATGCCTACCCCGATAGTGCCAATTATAAATAAAGGACTTGAGTTATTAGTGAAAGCTATTAGGCGTGAGGCCTGCTCTCGGGTAAGCAGTTTTTCCTGTAAAAGATGCGAACTTACTATTGCTCCGACTGGAAAACCGGAAGTGTACCCCATTGCTAGTGCTAATCCCGCTGCTCCTGGCAGGTTAAAAACGGGTTTCATTACCGGATTTAGCCATTGGCCTAGATGGCGTACAATCTGGAGTCTGATTAATAATTCAGATACTATGAAAAAGGGCAGTAAAGCGGGAACCACCAGTTGCCACCACATAGTTAGACCACGCTTAGCAGCTTGCATACTGGAACTTGGTTCAACAATCATAAATACGGTTAATAATATTAATAAAAAAGCCTGGGTTAATAATCGCACTTTATACCTCCAGAAATAGTTTTTGTTCTAATTCTTTGAGCGCCCTGGATAAGTTCGACTAAGCTAAGTCTCTCTATATCCGATGACCAAGCCGCTCTAAAACTTTCGCTTCACAGCAAAAGTTAAGAGCGTCAGGCCCCTGGATAAGTTCGACTAAACTTCAGATTGGGTTAGCACCCAACCTGAAGCTAAGTCTCTCTATATTAAGCATATGATGGTTAGTGGATTATTAGATTATCACTAGGTAGCGCAGGAGGTGGCCGCTTTTGGCGAATAAACCGAAGGTTGGTCTAGTGCTGGGTGCTGGTAGCGCACGTGGCTTTGCACATATTGGAGTGCTGCAGGTCTTACAGGAAAATCACATTGATTTTGACTTTATTGTCGGCAGTAGTATGGGAGCTCTAGTCGGTACGGTAGCTGCTACTGGATCAGATCTCTATTTGATGGGTAAATTAGCTAGTCACTTCAATTTTAACAACATTATCGATGTTTCCCTTCCTCGAATGGGGTTT
>JBLNAS010000133.1:0-4327 GCA_050259475.1 Methylocystaceae bacterium | reverse complement strand
ATCAGAAAATCTTTCCTCGCGTTATGGAGTTAATCCAGACCGAATTAGGAGAATTGTTGCAGGACATTGAGTTCCCCCGGATAGATGCTTTAATTTCCGGTGCTAGTCAAGGTATTGATTTCCATTGCGGAAGCTTAGATGCACTTCCTTACCCTGATCAGCAATTTGCGGCGATTAACTGCCTGGATGTATTAGAACACACTTATAAGCCGGATGATATTATCCAACAGTTTTATCGGGTGAGCCGCCCCGGCAGTCAGGTTTTTATTACTGTTCCCACCAGCTATGGAGCAATAGACCAGCAGTGGCATGAATTTAATGATGGCAATATTTTCCCGGCGATGCTCCATATGCATCACTGGACGCCGGAAAGCATGGAGGAAATGTTTACCCGTAATGGCTTTAAAGCCCGAGAGATTAGACCCTTTGATTATATGCCATGGTCCTGGTTCGAAGAAAAGTGCCAGGCAGTCGGTGAAAAGGGTAACTTATTAGCTTGCCAGCAGGATGAAGTTCCGTTGCAGATATTTGCGGTATTTGAAAGAGAATAATAAAAGATAGCGGAGAGATGACCGATGGAGATGCTTTTCACTCATTCCGACCTTGATGGCGCTGCTTGTGGGGTACTGTTTAAAACCATCTACCCTCAGGGAGAGATTACTTTTTGCCCGTCGGGGGCTGCGCCCGAGAAAATACGCGGCTTTTTACGTACGGGTAGGATCCCTGATTACCTGATTATTACTGATGTTTCGATTGATGATGCCACGGCTATTGATTTAGAACGCTTGCAGGCCCAGGGTGTTAAGGTTGCCATGTTTGACCACCACGAAACGAGTTTGAATGTAAAGGAATATAAATGGGCAACTATTGATACTCGGCTTTGTGCAACCGCTTTATATTTTAACAGTATGCGAGCTTCTAATCCGAAAGCTAAAGAGTATATGGAATTTGCTCGCCTGGTCAATATATTCGATAATTATCAGGTTGGTAACAAGGAATTTGACCGTGCCCATCAACTTAATAAGATTATGGAATATCATAAGGAAAAATCGTCATTGACTGGATTTGTCAACCGATTCTTGACTAATCAGGATTGCAACCCTGATGCGATGGAAGCACCAATAATTGAATATATACTCTACAATGACCGTAAATACATAGAGGCGGCGGCTCGGCGGGCGGTAATATTGCCATCACCTTATGGGGTGGCGCGAGCGATAGTAGCTGCCAGTAGATGTATTAATGATGTGGCCCAAAGGATTATGACTAATCATCAAGAAGTAGGCTTTGTAGAAATTGTTGACTTAGAACGCGAATCGGTAAGTGTTCGCTCTCGAGGCAAATTTAATGCCAGTCAATATGCTGAGGCGCGGGGTGGCGGTGGTCATAAGGAAGCAGCAGGTTACCGATTCCCTTTTGATATGATAACTTCCTTTATGGAACAGAAGTAAAAGAAAAGCAAAATTAAGACAATTACCAATAAACCGGCACTATTTCCAGTGCCGGTTTATTCATTTCTACCTTAAATCCCAAATGTCGAAAAAATTCGCCAAGAAAATACAAAATAGGTGTTGCAGGAATTGTGAAATAATGTACAATAACGTTATAAAGAAGTCGTAACAAAGCGATAAATGTCGAAGAAACATTCGGGGTGATATTTAGAGAAAGATGGATTAGGAGGGGAAGGGGAGGATGTTAATGACAGCGATGCGAAGTAATGAGACCACTGGTTGGGTGCCTGAGTTTGAATTTGAGGTATGGTCACTTGGAATTGACTGTAAGAAATTTCAGGCTGATTGTTGCCGTAAATTAGCTCGAGATGCGAACAATCAATTCGATCTTGAGAAGCTTAGTAAGATGTCTGAACGACAAGAACTGACAATTAAATCTCTGTCCAATAGAATTAATGGCATGATTGATAATTTGCTTGGAGATTTCTATGCTAATGGTGGTCAAGTTCTACAGGGGAATCTTGAGGTAGCTGTTAAAGATCAGGTACGTGAATGCCTGAATGCGATTGAAGATTATGAGCAGAAGGCAACCGTGGCTATAGCTAACCAGAAATGTGGAGCAGTAGTTAAATATGCTGAAGAGCAGGAAGTATATTATCGGCAAATGTTTCAGTGTTTAGCCGACCTATATCCGGAAGGTGAAGTTAAAAGGGCCTTCCAACAGTTGGCGGAAAACTAATCAATGCCACTTTTCTACCCAATAGAAATCTACTTTGTTTGTACCGTAGGCCCGGGCGGATTGGTTACTCCATGTAGCAGTAGGACCAAAGTAGAGATCAAGCCAGTAAGGATACGCCGACCATAGACCTAAATTGGTATCTCCCGTGTCATTAACAATTAGGGTATCGTACCAGGTATCATTAATTTTAACCGATGAGGGGTTAATAAAATGGATGGCGGTGCCAAAAGGAATGATTGGATTACGAGGATCTCCATTCCATTGGGTTGCTACTCGAGGATGAACAGCGATAGAACCAACAAAGTAACCCGCGCCGCTTGATGCTGGTGGGCCCCATGACGGTTCAGTGTAGCCAGTTGTCATCTGCTGGCGGGCCACACAAATGAGATAATCCTCGGCTGGTGCCTTCGTAATCTTGGGGGATGGAGTAGGAGAAGGCAAGGGCTTGGGCGTTGGCCCACTAAGTAGCAGCCAAAGTAAACCGCTTAGGAATATAGTAGTGATCGCCACAATTGCAATCAGGCGTCCCTGACGTGAATTCAGCAGGGACGTTTTTATTTGGGCTAAAAAACTTAACCAGGAACGTATCATCGTTAAATCAATCCTTTTGCTTAGATGTTGTTAGTGTGCTCTAAGCCATGGTATTTTTATAACTCTCCTCCTTAAGGTGATTACTAATAAGATTGGCAACCTTTTCCACGGTATTTAGTAATTGGTTATTTGATTTGCTTAACTGCCATATGCATGATAGCAATCAAATATAAAGTGAAGGGAAGCGGGGATTATTGAGGCGAAAACTTATCATTCAATCAGCATTAGTAATCCTAGTACTGGCGTTTTTGGGATTTTCGATCAACCATCACGGTAATATAAGTGCACGATTACGAGAAGCCGAGAGTAGATTGCAGTGGTTAGAGCCGGAAGTTCCAGCTCTCAGCATTGAACAACATCAACAGTTGACCGAGCGCGGTGAGTATAATCCCGCTGAATTTGTACTAATAGCTGATGATACCAATTATCAGCGGGCTTATTATAGTCCCGACATTAGCACCCGGACAACACCTCATCCAGATTGGTGTTATGTGCCACGGCTTAATCTAATTAATCAACATCGGTTATTTCTGTTCAGTGACGGGGGTTCATTCTTTACTGATTTATGGGGGATTTTGCGGCTGAAACCGTTGCCAGCAAACTGGTATGATCGGCGAAGTGTGTGTTTGCTTATAATTAACTGTCAAGTAAAAGATGTTTTTTGGAGGAATAATGAGTTAATGGTAGTCGTGACTCCCACCCGGCAGGGTTATCAGGTAATCAAGGTTAAGAAATCAGGGGATAAACCACCGGTAGCCTGGTTACTCGACAATAGCTATGACATATGGGAAGAAGCTTATCGCTAGAATGGTTGCTTGCTGAGCTGGGGTGGCAATGGTTATAATGCTGATAGTGTGCAGTAAAGGATGGATTTATGTGGCACTAAATATAGGGATCAAGCCTCAGTTATTTGACATGATTTTAGCATCAGTAAGCGCCGCACCCTATTATCAGTTGTTAAGTATCGAATTGGAGCAGGTGGGTGCGGGGTGGGCCATTCTTGGTGTTGTTCCGCAGCCCCAGCACACTAACCCATTAGCTATGGTCCATGGTGGGTTAATAATGAGCTTAGGGGATGCTGCTATGGGTAATGCGGTCCGCAGTTTAGGTTTAAAAGCAGTGACGGCCAATATGAATATAGACTTTATGCGGCCTGCCAAATTGGAAACCAAGCTTATAGCTCGTGGTGAGGTGATAAAGGCTGGTAAGAACTTGGTTTTTGCGCGGTCGGTAGTAGAAAGCAATGATCAGTTAATTGCTACTACTAGTGGAAGTTTTTATATCACTGGTACCATGGATTAGAGGTAGGAATGATGGTTAATAGCATTTTCAATAGTAAGCTATTTGGGGTTATCACCTTTGACACCACTTCCCAGGCACTAAAGGCGGAAAAGTTGCTCCAGGAAACCGATCATATTTTTGTCATGATCCCGACACCTCGAGAAATTTCAGCTTCGTGCGGTTTAGCCGTAAAGACTTACCCGGATGAGGTGGCGCAGGTACAGGTTAACTTACAAAATGATGGTATTGTGATTGCCGGAGTTTA
>JBLNAS010000132.1:0-5037 GCA_050259475.1 Methylocystaceae bacterium | reverse complement strand
AGAAGTCGTACCCCATATTTTTTACCTCAGCCGAGGGCTAAGTAGTCGAGAACTCATGGGCTTGATTATGACTTTAGGTAATGGGTATTAAAGTGCAAGTATCTTTAGCTGTGTTATTGAGGTTCATAACCGGCATCCTTGATGCTAGCCCGCACTTGTTCCAGGTTAGTTTTAGCATCATCAAAGACAATTTTAGCTGTTTGCTGATCTAGGTTCACTTCTACCGAACTCACGCCCGATAAGCTTTTAACTGCTGACTCCACGGCCATCTTGCAATGGCCTCAGGTCATGCCCTGGACTTTGATGACCTCAATCGTCATGATAAGCCCTCCTTCATATTTTACTGATTCACTATTTATGTAGATTTTGTCCCACCTCCCCAGATAAATATCCCCCCTTGGAATAAGGGAGGATTTAATAACTAAATCATGGGCTGGGCATAGTTGGTAGTAAACAGATAATTATACTTGGACGCATGTTTGAGTTCGTCAGTATAGATTTCGGTAATCATATTGCGGTAGGTTTGATTGGGCATCCCATATAAAATCTGCCGGTAACGTTCAACCGCGCCCAACTCTCCAAACAAGGCCTGTTTGATCCCGGCTAGGAAGCTCTCTGGTGCTGCTACTGGCTCATTGCCTTGGTTTGGTGGAACATCCATACCGGTCAATTGGTAATAGAGTTCTCGCAGCATCTTGTTGTGTTTACGTTCATCGTCGCGAATGCTGGTGATAATCAGACGTTGATCTTCCGAGGGAGCTTCATTGATCAGATAATCATAGAGTAGTTCATCTTCTCGTTCATTAGCAACGGAATTATAGATCAGCATGAGAGCTTGATCATAAGCCTTCTTGGGATCAAACATGTCGGTTGGATAGTATTTGTTATAGAGACGAACCGGCAAGATCTTAGGCTTTCTCTTCTTAGCGACATTTGGTTTACGCAAAAGCAATCCTCCCCTTTCTGCTTTCTATATATGTTAGTAGATAGAAAATGCTACTACTACTAATAGCGACCAGCATCAAGGGGAAGATGTTGAAACCAATATGATCATTTCTTTAGCTACTTAAAGACCACTTTTCATACTGGGCAAAGAGGTATCACTAGACGGCGGCTAAAGAGATTTTAGGTTGATGATGGCGATGGTACAACGAGAGATACATATCACCTGATCATTATCATCATAAATCTTGATTTCCCAGACCACGGTTCGTTTGCCGATGTGAAGGGGAATGCCGACCGCTCTCACCGTACCCTGACTGACACTGCGCAAATGATTAGCGTTGATCTCCAGGCCGACTACCATTTGGGTGGCGTTATCAACGAATTGAACACTGCCAGCCGAGGCTACAGTCTCCGCGAGTACCAATGAAACTCCGCCATGCAGTAAGCCATAAGGCTGATGGACCTTAGGGGTAACCGGCATAGAGAAAACCACCCGCTCCGGTGTCATTTCTTCCATAGTTATATCCAAAGTTTGCATAATTGTGGTTCGGGCTTCTAAATCGAGAGGATATATCATGCTCATTCCTCCTATTTTCTCCTATTAGTTTAGCATGGGAATTTAAAGGCACTTGGTTAAAAGGTATTAAACCGAGAAAAAATTTCTGTTTACTTAAGGTAAAATTATAGAAAGGCTGGGAGCTTAAGAATATAATGAATTTATACTATGCCTAATTTCCTATAAGCACAACTATATAGGCAGATAAGAGCGAGGTGAAAATTAGTGGCCAATGAACTGCAAATGGTAGTTTTTACTCTGCGTTCGGGGGACACAGTATGTGAGTATGGAGTACCCATAACCCAAGTGCAGGAAATAATTCGCATCACTACTTCAACCAAATTGCCGCAGGTGCCTGATTTCGTTGAAGGTATCATCAACTTACGTGGGCGGATCATACCGATTATTGATCTCAAAAAGTGTTTTAACATGGCCTTAAATGATCATACCGATGACAACCGTATCATTGTGGTTGAAGTAGGCGAACATACGGTAGGTATTATGGTGGACGAGGTGACCGAGGTACTACGCTTATCTACCGAGGCAATTGAACCACCGCCATCAGTGATTGGCAGTATAACCGCCGAATATCTGACCGGAGTGGGCAAACTAGACAATCGACTTTTAATCCTACTCGACCTAACCAAGATACTATCTGATGCCCAGAAGTCTGAATTAGACACCATTACCCAATAATAGACGAACTTCTTAATGATTGCTGGAATTACGGTTATTTTGGCC
The DNA here is from genome assembly GCA_050259475.1 of Methylocystaceae bacterium. GTDB lineage: Bacteria > Bacillota > Syntrophomonadia > Syntrophomonadales > JBLNAA01 > JBLNAA01. Next base: position 2,795 of record JBLNAS010000132.1, on the reverse strand, counting down.
CTGGAAGAGCGTGGATACCTTCCAGGGCTTTGCTGTATACTTAACTTGTCCTGATGCTTTTATTAATTCGTAGTGTTCATACATAATTTCTAGAGTTAAACACCGCAGATGAATCTCTTACTAATCGGGGTAAAGGAAGCAAAGTTATGGTGCGTGTTGGTGTAGACATTATTACGGTATCCCGAATCAAAGAGGCAATAACCCGGACCCCGCACTTAGCTGACCGAGTTTATTCTCCCAGTGAGTTAGCTTATTGTCGGGAGAAGCCTGACCCTTATCCGGGTTTAGCAGCTCGTTTTGCGGCTCGGGAGGCTTTGCGCAAGCTACACCCAGTATTTATTCCGGTTCGTTATCAAGAGGTAGCGATAGAGCTTTTGGCATCAGGCCGTCCTTATTATGTATTCTCCGCTGAATTGGAGCAAAAGGTTAGGGCGGCAGGCATGGTCTCTATTGATTTGAGCCTGAGTCATGATGGTGATCAGGCGATAGCGGTAGCGGTAGCCGATTGGAAGGAGGATGAGGGATAGCGTTGAAAGTTGTAACTGGCGAGCAAATGAGAGAAATTGACCGACTAGCGACTGAGGATTACGGCATTCCCAGTATTTTGCTGATGGAGAATGCGGGGCTGCAGGTGGTAGACGCGGCCCTTACCCTACTTGGGGAGGCAAGTTCACGAATAACCATCATTTGTGGTATCGGTAATAACGGTGGTGATGGCTTGGTAGCCACCCGTCACCTGTGTAATAGCGGTTACCAGGTTACTTGTCTTCTAATTGGTGAACCGTCCAGGCTCAGAGGTGATACTTTAACCAATTACATAATCTTAGAACGTATAGGCCAAAAACCCATTGCCATAACTGAAGAGATGGAATTACAATTGGTGGCTGAGAAGATCTTAGATAGTCACCTGATTGTTGACGCCCTGTATGGTACCGGATTTAGCGGTGAATTGACTGGTATTAGCGGCCAAGTAGTAAAATTAATAAATCGCGCTTCCGCCAAGGTGCTGGCGATAGATATTCCTTCTGGTCTTGAAGCCAATAATGGTAGAGCTAAGGAACTGGCGGTACAGGCTGATTGGACGGTAACTATGGCCTTGCCCAAGTTAGGGCTGTTAATGCCAGCGGCGGCTCCCTATGTCGGGCGGTTGACGGTAGCAGATATCTCGATACCGCTGCCGCTAATCCATGCTTCCCAGCTTAAAGTCAATCTCATTACTTCGGATCAGGTGCGTCAATGCTTACCTTCTCGAGCCCTTGATAGCCATAAGGGCGATTATGGACGGGTGTTGGTGGTAGGTGGCTGTCCTGACATGACGGGGGCAATAGTGATGGCTAGCCAAGGGGCGATGAAAATGGGAACTGGCCTCCTAACCGCGGCATTGCCGGAACCAGCCCGGGCGCTGGTGGCGGTGCAGCTACCACAGGCCACGACTATGGCCCTCCCGGCCACCAAGGAAGGCCAAATAGCCGAGACGGCCTTAACACCTCTTTTGGCTGCGTTGCAACAGGCGACGGCGGGGGTGATCGGACCGGGAATGAGCCGTTACAAATTAGGCGAGGAACTGGTGACGCAAATTATTCGCCATACTCCGGTTCCACTGGTTCTAGATGCTGATGCTCTCAACCTGCTCGCTGATAACTTGAAGGTACTTAAAGCCGCGAGTGCACCACTAATTCTTACACCTCACCCAGGAGAAATGGCTCGTCTGACCGGCCAATCGGTAAGTGTGATCGAGGAGCAAAGAATAGAGAGTGCGTGTAACTTTGCCAGTGAACATGGCGTAGTATTAGTATTAAAAGGTAGTCGTACCGTGGTTGCCACGCCTGATGGGGAAGTGTTCATTAATACCACCGGTAACCCCGGGATGGCCTGTGGCGGGAGTGGTGATGTGCTAGCTGGTATGATTGCAGGCCTACTGGCTCAGGGTTTGCCGGTGGCCACTGCTGCTTGGGCGGCAGTACACATTCATGGTCGAGCCGGTGATTTGGCGGCCGAAGAACTGGGGCAGAGGAGTATGTCTGCCCTCGACCTAATTCAGGCCTTGCCCCAGGTGTTTAAGGAATGGTCGGTTTGAACAAGCTAGGTTAATAGAAGATTTCTAGCAATCTTATAATGAAAGAGGCGATAATATTGCTGGCCAAAGATATAATGACGCATGAAGTTATTATGGTGAGTCCTGAAGAGAATGTTAATTCGGTAATGAAAATGTTGATCGACAACAAAATTAGCGGAGTGCCGGTTGTTGATGAGGAAAAACATTTGTTAGGGGTAGTGACGGAAAAGGATTTGATGATTAAGGCCAAGGAACTAAAGGTGCCTTTTTACCTCACCGTATTTGATAGTATTATCTATCTCGAGAATCCTAATAAGTTTAAAGAAGAGATGAAGAAATATACTGGCAGCCGAGTTAAAGATGTGATGACCACTCGAGTGGTGACGGCGGAAGAGGACACCGCGGTTTCTGATATCGTGGAATTATTTACCGAGTACAATATTAATCGGGTACCAATTGTACGCCGAGGCAAGGTTATTGGCATTGTTACCAGAAATGATGTGCTCAAGGCGCTGGTGAAGAAATGATGTTATACCGCTCCACCTGGGCTGAAATTGACCTTGAAGCATTAGAGCACAATGCCCAGGAGATTAGCCATCACTTGCAGCCCGGATGTCAGTTGATGGCCATGGTTAAAGCTAATGCTTATGGACATGGGGTGATACCAGTAGCTAAGCGGGTACTCCAAGCTGGAGCTAGTTGGCTCGCAGTTGCTACGGTGGATGAAGCCTTACAGTTG
>JBLNAS010000131.1:0-5026 GCA_050259475.1 Methylocystaceae bacterium | reverse complement strand
CTGGATGAGCCGGCATTCTGATCCCGACGCCAGTCCCCCCTCCCCGAACTATCGCCGGTACTTGATCGGCAGCGGCTAAAACCAGGGTTAACGGGCCCGGCCAGAAAGTCTGGGCCAGTTTTTCGGCCTCAGCAGTCCATTCCTTGACCAGAGGATAAGCCTGCTCCCTTTGGCCGATATGTATAATAAGTGGATTGGTTGGTGGACGATCCTTAGCCGCAAAAATTTGCTCCACAGCACTGACATTCGTCGCTACCGCGCCCAGTCCATAAACGGTTTCGGTAGGAAATGCTACCACTTCACCATTATTCAAACGCTGAACTGCCGCTTTTATCATGTTGGCTTCAGGAAAATCCTTATTGATCCGCAGTCGCTCTGTAATCATTCAATTATTCCTTCCATGCCTCGACTACCCGAGATCTCCCCGTTAGATCATTAATAAAGCTAACTCCGGTATAGGCGGCCAGCAACTCCGCGGCGAGTGCTTTCTGTCCCGGGTCAATCTCCAGGAGCAGGCAGCCCCCACTTACTAGTCTATCCATCGCCTGGGGGATAAAGCGACGATAAACATCAAATCCATCCTCCCCCGCCCATAAGGCTAGCCCGGGTTCATAATCACTAACTGAGGCTGGAAGTTGTCCCTGCATGGTGGTCGGTACATAGGGCAAATTGGCTGCTATTAACTCAAATTTCCCGCTAAGATCCCCCAATAAATCATTAATCTCCCATTGCACTTGGTCGGTCAAACCTAACTGCATTGCATTCAGTTGTGCCATAGCAATCGCCTCGGGGCTAATATCTACACCCCATACCCTCAAAGCTGGCACATAATGCACCAAACTCAGGGCGATAGCACCGCTGCCGGTGCCTACATCCGCTGCCTGGGTAAAACCATGGTCACGAATAATTTGAATCGCTCTTTCCACTAAAACTTCCGTCTCGGGACGAGGAATAAGAACCACCGGTGAAACGGTAAACATTAACGACATAAACTCTTTTTGTCCCGTCAGGTAAGCCATTGGTTCACCAGCTACCCGCCGCTTTAATAACAGTTTTAAGCCGTCTCTTTCTTCGGCAGTAACCGGTCGGTCAAAATTAGTGTAAAGACCTATGCGAGACATATGTAAACAATATGCCAAAAGAACCTCGGCTTCAAGGCGAGGTTCTTCGATATGTTTATCCTTAAAATAGCTGGCTACCCAGCCCAATAGATCACTCACTGTCCATACTCGTTCCATATTGGTTAGTCCACCTGTTTTAGTTTTTCAGCCTGATCCGCAGTATTAAGCGCGTTGATAATCTCATCTAGGTCACCATCGAGCACAAAATCTAGTTTATGCAAGGTCAACCCAACTCGATGATCAGTTACTCTGCCCTGGGGGAAGTTATAGGTACGGATACGTTCCGAGCGATCGCCACTACCTACCATATTGCGGCGAACATCAGCTATCTCCGCATTCTTTTCCGCTTCCATTACTTCTTTGAGCCGCGCCCGCAGAATGCGCATCGCCTTATCCTTATTCTTATGCTGTGACTTCTCATCCTGAATGGAAACTACTAACCCGGTCGGGACATGGGTGATGCGTACCGCCGATTGGGTGGTGTTAACACACTGCCCCCCGGGGCCGCTGGCACAGTAAACATCAATACGGAGGTCATTAGGGTTAACGCTAACATCCAACTCTTCAGCCTCTGGCAAAACTGCTACCGTTGCGGCTGAAGTATGAATACGCCCTCCTGATTCGGTTACCGGTATACGTTGCACCCGATGGACACCCGATTCAAACTTAAGGCGGCTATAGGCTCCTTTGCCTTCAATCAGCAATACAATTTCCTTATAGCCATTAAGATCAGAATAACTGACACTCATTATCTCGGTTGCCCAACGGTTTTTTTCGGCGTAACGAGTATACATGCGAAAGAGATCCGCTGCGAATAGCGAGGCTTCGTCGCCTCCGGTACCGGCACGGATTTCCATAATGACACTTTTGTCATCATTAGGATCTTTAGGTAAAAGCAGCACCCGCAATACTTCTTCCAGGTTCTCTACCTTAAGACGGGCACTATCAATTTCTTCTTCCACCATCGCTCGCATCTCGGGGTCGAGCCCATCATCAAGCATAACCTTGCCATCAGCAATGTCCTGCTTAAGCAATTTATACTCCCGATAAGCATCAACTATTTCCATCAGTTCCGAATGCGCTTTGGCATAGCGGGTGAATTTCTCCTGATCCGACAGTACCGCAGGATTACCTAGTAAATCAGTTAATTCAGCATATTTATCTTCCAAACTCTGCAGTTTATCAAACATCTTACGGTTTAATCCCTTCCGGTAAACTAAGCCGCTCGGGGCTCATCCTCTAAAACCAAATTCAGAGACTCCAAGGCCACGGCTAATTGATCATCATCTGGTTCACGGGTCGTCAATTTTTGCATCCACAAACCAGGAGCAATCAACCAACGAGCCCAGGGACGGTTGCCATATCGGCCAGAGAATCTAATAAACTCGTAGCCAATTCCGGCCACAATCGGAAAACACATGATACGTGAGCCAACACGCCACCAGATTGAACCTTCACCCAACATGGCAAAGACAAATATTGAGACTACCATGACAATGAGCAAAAAAGCGGTGCCACAACGGGGATGCAAAGTAGAATATTTCCTGATCTGCTCCACCGTCATCTCTGATCCCGCCTCATAGGCATTGATTACCTTGTGTTCAGCACCGTGGTACATAAAGACTCGTTCGATTTCATCCATCCGAGTAATTACAGCGATATATGCCAGCAACAAGGTAATGCGAATTATACCCTCCACAATATTTTGCAGGAATACCCCGCCTAAAAATGAACGAGTATAATGAACTACCACCGTCGGCAAAGCAACAAATAAAGCCATAGCCACTAAAAAGGCTACAATACCGGTTATTGCCATCTCGGTACCTGATAACTCCTCGTCTTCTTCCGCCATGGCTAAATTGGCTGACTTATTCAGCATTTTCATCCCTAAAACCAGGGATTCGATCAATACAAAGGTGCCGCGAATTAAAGGCCAAGTCATAAACCGATAACGGTTGCTCCATCCTTGAACCTTTTCCTGCTCCAGAGCAATAGTACCGTCCGGCTTTCTGACCGCCAAGCCAACCCGCGAGGGGCCTTTCATCATTACACCTTCAATTACCGCTTGGCCACCATAACTGGTACTCATTCGTAACAACCTTTCCATAAAGAAAAGAGCAGAGGTGTTAGCCCTGCTGCTTTACTGCATTCCATACTTTCTCTTAAACTTCTCAACCCGCCCGGTGGCATCTACCACATTTCTCCGGGTGCCGGTGTAAAAGGGATGGCACTTGGAGCAAATTTCAACTTTTAACTCGGGCTTGGTAGAACCTACCTCGAAACTATGCCCGCAGGAGCAAGTTACTTTGGTCAGGTTATATTTAGGATGTATGTTCTCCTTCACGGTTTCACCTCTCTTCGGGGTATAAGTTGCAAACAAAATTATAACAGCTTGAAATTAGCTTGACAAGGCAATTTACAGATTGCGACCTGGAAAATAATATCCTCTTCCCAAAATCTGGTTTAGTCGGGCTAAAGCTTTGCCGCCGTCTAATTGTGCTAATATTTCGATTTGTTTGTTAAAGTGGTTGCACTTACCCCTTTTTGCGTTTAAAATAGGAATTGATAAAACTTACCCCCACCTAGAACGGCGCTTAAACAGCGCCTATTTTTTTGCCTTTTCTTGCTATAACTCACGTTACATGGTACCGTATCCATCTCACCGCCTTGCTTGATGCCGGTTAGAGTGGCTAACCGCACCCCTACCACCACAATCTCTCCAATTATCCCACTTAGGTTGGATATCAATGTATAACTCGCTCAGCAATTTTGTCCTAACCCGGCTCAATGAAAGCTGCCTTTGGGAGAACTGGAGTTAATAGACTAAACAATGTTCACGGCACAGTTAGCGCATTTCGGCTCTAATTATTTCGTTGATAGGGGTGGCTGTACGATCCAATACTCAGTCCCGGCCAATCTTCCTGTAGCCGTTCTATTAATTCTACCATGCCAAAAGCTGCTTCGCGGGGAGGAAAGTGCCGGAGCATAGTTTCTGGGTCTAGGTTGAGATTACGCATCTGCACCATTGCTACCTGATGACGATCAATAAATTCATTTAGGGCGATATACTGCCCCTCGGTGTCAGTAAAACCAGGAAATACCAGTAGGTTTATTGCTACCTGCACCCGATTAGCCACCGCATAGTCAACCGCCGCCTCCACATCGGCAAAATTATAATTTGGTTGGTGGTAATGGCCATAAGTCTCAGGGTGACAGGAAAACATGGTGACCCGCATACTATCTAACCCGGCATCAACTAGCTTGCTGATCCCTTTAAAATAACCAGCGTTGGTATTGATATTAATGGTCCCTTGGTTAGTGGAGCGGCGCATTAAGTCAACTGCTTCTGCTAGTAGTTCCCCATTTAAGGAAGGCTCCCCTTCACACCCTTGACCAAAACTGATAATCGCCTCTGGACTCCCCAAATGATATCTCCCTAACTCACTAATCTCATTGACCGATGGTGGCTTAGTTAATCGACATTGCGGGGAAGCCACTATCGAGTGGGCTTCCGATAAACAACCGAGACAGCGGGCATTACAAGCTTGAGTGGTAGGAATACCCCCCTCCCAGCGATGATAGAATATATTCTGGGCGGTAAAACAACCATACTCCAGGGCGCAATGCGCTAGTTGATTTACTATGCTATTTCCTGGTAGGGTGGCCTTTAACTCTGCTACCAACTCAGGCAATTTTAAGGAGCTGAACTGGGCTGGGTTCCACTTATAATCTTTATCTGTAGGGATAGCCGCGACATAAAACTTCCCCCGCTGCATCCCGACCGCAGTGTAACCAAAAAGCGGCAATTCTGCACGCTCGGGTACACTTACCCCCGCCGGCAAAAGAACTCGAGTATATCCCTGGGGCAGTAGTGCTGCTACCGACCAACCCTGTTTAACCGCTTG
>JBLNAS010000130.1:0-4969 GCA_050259475.1 Methylocystaceae bacterium | reverse complement strand
CTGCTTGGAAGAAGAACTTCGTCAACAATATGATGAACTAGAGAATACTCAAATTCGGTTATCAGCTTCTGAACGACGCTATCGTACGTTACTGGAAAATGTTAAATTAATCACGCTAATGCTCGATGCTAATGGGCGCATCATCTTTGTTAACGACTTCCTAACTGCTCGAACCGACTGGAAGTATACGGATCTTATCGGACAAAATATCGCTGATATCCTAATTGCTGAATCCTACCGTAAAAAATGGCATCAGCATCTTGATGAAACCGTAGCTAAACTGAAATCTAGTGATTACTTTGCAATGCCAATTAAGACACAAAGTGGTCATACCCGTATTATCAATTTTTCACAAACCCTGTTATACGATGCTGTGGGTAAGCTTGAAGGCTTCGCTTTGATTGGCGAGGATGTCACCGAACGAGAAACGGTACGCCAATCTCTGGTCAAGAGTGAGCGCAACTTTAGAGAGATCATGGACAACCTAATTGATCTGATCTGTAAAACCGACAACTATGGCCGAGTTACTTATGTCAGCCCCTCCCACCAATCGGTGTTTAGTACTGATCCCGAGACCATGAAAACTATGAAGCTGGAAGACTTCGTTCATCCTGACGATATTGTTTCGGTACGATCGGCTTTAAAGCAGGTACTGCGTGACGGCAAAGTGACTACCTTTGAAATCCGCTGTCGACATTTTTCCCGGGGTTATCTCTGGCTAGAGGTAGTTGCTAGTCCGCTTTTTGAAAAATCTCGTATTTCGGGTGCTGTACTCAGCAGTCGTAATATAACCGAACGCAAATGGTTGGAGGACGAATTGCGATATGTGGGCTTACACGACGTATTGACTGGTCTTTATAACCGCACCTATTTCGAAGAAGAAATGAAGCGCCTTAGTGATGGTCGAGCTGATCCGGTTGGTGTCTTTGTTATCGACGTAGATGGCCTTAAACTAGTTAATGACTCGATGGGTCATGAAAAAGGAGACCTTCTGCTCTATCGCGCATCGGAGGTTATAAAGAAGTGTTTCCGCCAAGGAGATGTAGTAGCACGGGTCGGTGGTGACGAGTTTGCCATTCTACTGCCCCACTGTGAGCCTGAATTGATGGAGATTATTAGAGATCGATTGCAGGTTGCGCTCTGTGAATATAACGATCAATGCCCCGAGTTGCCCTTAAGCATTTCCACCGGCATGTCATTGCACCGCCAGGAAGGGCAACCGATTAGAGATTTGTATAAAGAAGCCGACAATGATATGTACCGAGATAAGCTGCAACGAAGTCATAGTGCCCGCAGTGCTTTGGTACAGACTTTGATGACCGCCCTGGAGGCCAGGGATTACATAACTGAAGGCCATGCCGAACGGTTACAAGTATTGGTTTCCGCCTTAGGTATCCGACTGGGCTTGCCCTCTCGGCTGGTAGGTGAAATGAAAGTGCTGGCTCAATTCCATGATATTGGCAAGGTAGGTATTCCTGACCGCATCCTATTTAAACCCGAAAAGTTAGACCCCGAAGAATATGCAGAAATGCAACGCCACTGTGAAATCGGCTGTCGGATTGCCTTGGCATCCCCGGCTTTGGCTCCCCTATCGGATTTGATATTAAAACATCACGAATGGTGGAATGGATGTGGGTATCCGCTCGGTATTAATGGCGAAGAAATACCGTTACCCTGCCGTATATTGGCAGTAGCTGATGCTTTTGATGCCATGACTAATGACCGTCCCTATCGTTCAGCCCTGACCATTACTCATGCCCTGGAAGAATTAGAGGCTGGAGCTGGCACCCAATTTGATCCCGAGCTAGTTGCTAGCTTCTGTTTGATTATCCGTAACAATGAGATTGATTTTAATGAAGAGTAATCGATGAAGGTCGCTGTTTAGATATCATGGCCCCCCACAGACTTTTGTCATCTTCCCGGGGCTTCCTGCGTTGTCGTGGTAGTTGTTAATATTTCCTGGTGACGATATTTATAGCTAAACAGAAAAGATAGGCCGTTAGTGTTCCCCGGGATGGGAAACCGGCCTATCTTTCCCCGTTCTGGAAGTAATACAATTCGACTGAACACTCCTTTTGGCACTCAAGCATCGTCTGCCCACTGATTAAACTTAGTTGGGATTGCATTCCACCTGTCTTAGTCTAACTCCTATCCTCCCAGAACGTACAAGCAAACAACCTGGGGAGGCCTCCAAAAAAACACTAACCTCAAAGTCATTACCATGCACATTATATGGTCTGTTCCAACCCTTGGGATAAGAGAAACCCTGATCAACAACTGGAAAATGCAGACGACTACTTGAGAGTAACTTGGTTACCTAACTACTTAGGTCTACCCTTAGTATATGTTTAGTAAGCCAAGTGGTCAATAATTTGTGCGAATATTTCCGCTAGCAAATTATTCCACTTTAATGATCTGATCAAAGCTTATTAGCGAGAATAACTTTCGCAGGTAAGCGTTATTTACATTACGCATGACCATCACCCCACCGTGTTCCTCAAAACGGCTATAGAATACCAGTAATTTACCAATGCCTGAGCTATCAACTACTGCTACATCGGTAAGGTCAAGAATTATCTTTCGGCAGCCTTCATCCATTAACTCTTCCATGCGGGATCGCAATTCAGATGAGTTTGATATATCAATATTCTTTCCTGGGTAAATAACAGCTACCTCATCCATCTTTTCTAATCTCATATATCTTAGTCCTCCCCTCTTGCCCCTATATTGTCATATTAGACCAATACAGGAATCAATACTATACCAAAATCCTTTTAACTTGATTAACGGTATTCGCCATATTGCTATAGGTCCTATCACTATATATAGTCACCTCTACCTGGTTGCCTGGTGGATGGATAAGAAATTCATCTGCCAGCAGCTTAACCAGCTTCAATCCGAGATGGGAAGCTTTTAAATCCGCCCGGTTGTCGAGACGCCAGTTAATTAGGCCATCATGGGCAAAACCTTTGCCACTATCCCTGATTCTATATTTCACTGCTGAACTAAAGACTTCGATCTCAATGGTTGCGCACTTGTCAAAGCCACTGTTGTTACACAGAGCCTGGCTAAGTTGCTCTTCAAACTCGGGTTGCCCCTTTGATTCATGGATATCAAGACAGCCATGAATCAAAGCATTGGTTAGTAACTCAATTAAGATGGTATGGTGCCTTTCTTCTTCCATATTTCCCAGCCACAATTCCTTGACTCGGCCTATGGTCTGTTCGACCCGGCTAGCTATGGTTAGCAATTCTCCTACGACCAGCTCCTCTTGCCAAGTGGCTAATAAGCTGCCTTGGGGGTAGCTTTCGGCAGTGATAACTAGCAAACTGCAATCATCTTCGGGTAATGGCTGACCAGAGAAAGCTTGTAGGGTGCTAAATAAGTTATCGGCAACTACCTGGATGCCAAATTCCGCTTGATCCTTAAACAAGGCAGCCAAGCGCTCATAGCCATATTGTTCTCCCGCTTGATTTGTCGCCTCCAGGAAACCATCACTGTATACTACCAGCTTTTGCCCGGGATATAGATGCATTTGATGGCCTACCACCCGGGGTGGAAGATTACCGAAGGAAGGTATACCCCCGGAAGGCATGTATTGCGCCGCTTTTAAGTCAGTCAACAATAAGGGCTGATTTTGCATGCCCATAGTAGCATAAATAACCATGCCGGCCGTTTCATCAATAAAGCCATACATAATAGCTACATAATCTTCGGGGAAAAATCGATTTTGCTTAAAACGATGATCAAATTGGTATAATAGCTCCTCTGGTGACAAGCGATAGGGCTCTAACTCAGGTGATAGCAGCAGCTTTCGAGCCGCACAGGCTTCCATCGCTGATGATAATCCATGCCCGGAAGCGTCGATGAGGAAAAAGGATATGTATCCCGGTTTCAGACGTTCATAACCCGCGATATCACCACCAACGGTTGAAGACATTTGATGAACCTGTTCCAATCGGTAGCGATGAGTGATCAACGGTTCTAAGGGGAACTGCATTTCCAGCAGTTGATGGGCTTCCTCCTGATTCTGTGATAAACGACGGTTTAATTCTTCCATATAGCGATTAGCTTGCGCGAGTTCCTGTAGAGCCTGTTTTAACGGGCTAACATCGCGCATTAAGCTCATGTAGAGATCATTATCCCCCTCCAGACCACTAACCCGAACCGTGGTCACTTCACAGGTATGCACTTGGCCTGAGCGCGAACGAATTCGCATCTCCATTTCCGATCTGCCACCTTCTACCGCCCGTGATTTCATCTGGTAAAGCAGTGGGAGATCTTCTTCAGCAATCAGCATACCTGCCGGTTTACCCACAATCTCCTCCGGCTCATAACCAGTCATCGCGGTCGCGGTTCGGTTTATATAACGCACCCGCCCTCGATGATCGCTTACAATAGCGGTATCACCAGCATTATTAAGTAAGGCAGCTTGCATATAAAGCTCACGCTCCATATTACGCCTTAGGGTTATATCCCGTAGGCTCCCCTGGACGCAGAAGTATTCTCCTTGACGGTAGGTTGCACTTGCTACGTCACCATAATGGACACTACCATCAGGCCAAACCATCTTGATTTCCCAACGCTCCGGCATTAAGCCAAATCTTTTACCGCTGGTATAAAAACTTCTTATCGCTTGTTGTTGCTTGGCATCAAATAAATCATCAAGGGTGAGGTTAACAATATTGTCACGTCCGGCAAATTTATTCATGTTCTGATTAGCATAGGTAAAATGGGTTCCATTAAATATAAAGATACCATCTTGCGATAACTCAGAAAGCTGCCGGTAACGCTGTTCCGATGCCCTCAGTCGCTGCTCAACCTGTTTGCGCTCAGTAACATCAACTACGATCCCTTGCATGGAAACCAGGTTACCATGGCGATCTTTGCTACCTTTAAAATGAAGATCAACCCATAAATCAGTGCCGTTTGGGCGTTTAAAGGCTACTCCATACCAGATAGTCATGCC
>JBLNAS010000129.1:0-3203 GCA_050259475.1 Methylocystaceae bacterium | reverse complement strand
ATGCCAGAGGGTAAAATGGAAAAATGAGAATGGATTAAAGGAATTAAGAAAGGGCTCAATCTTAGAGAACCCGCCCCTTTTCTTACAATTTATAATAATAGTATAAAAGGAGTGACCACCATGCAGAATTTTGAGTATCTAAGTCCTACTAAGATTATTTTCGGTCACGAGGCCGAGCTTAAGTCGGGAAAAGAGATAACTAATTATGGGAAAAAGGTATTATTTCATTTTGGCGGCGGCAGTATTAAAAGCTCTGGGCTCCATGACAAAATAATTGCATCCTTAAAGACTGAGGCTATTGAGTTTGTCGAGCTAGGTGGGGTTATGCCCAATCCCAGATTAAGCCTGGTCCAGGAAGGCATTAGGATCTGCCGGGAACAGCAGATTGAGTTCATCTTAGCGGTAGGTGGAGGTAGTGTAATTGACTCGGCTAAGGCCATCGGGGTAGGAGTTCCTTATCAGGGCGATGTTTGGGATTTTTATGAAGGTAAGGCTATACCTAAAGAGTCTTTACCTGTAGGTGCCGTTATCACGATCGCTGCTGCTGGTAGTGAAAGTAGTATGAATTCAGTTATAACCAATGAAGATGGTTGGCTCAAAAGAGGGTTAGGGGCCAATATTACGCGTCCTAAGTTTGCCATTTTAAATCCGGAACTGACCTTTACCCTACCGAGTTATCAAACTGCTTGCGGTGCGGTTGATATTATGGCCCATGTTATGGAGCGGTATTTTACCAATGAATTAAATGTTGATCTTACCGATCGGCTTTGTGAAGGTGCCATGAAATCAGTTTTAAAAAATGCGCCGCTAGCTATCGAGCATCCCGATGATTACAATGCCCGCGCGGAAATAATGTGGGCTGGAACTATTGCCCATAATGGCTTTCTCGGGGTAGGCCGGGTAGAAGATTGGGCTTCCCACCAAATAGAGCATGAGCTAAGTGGGATGTTCGATATTGCACATGGTGCGGGTTTATCGATCATCTTTCCCGCTTGGATGAAATACGTCTACCGGCAAAATATCGCGCGGATGGCGCAATTTGCCGTCAGAGTATTTGATGTGGACTATAACTTTGAAACCCCGGAAAATACCGTGCTCGAAGGCATAAAACAATTAGAAATCTTTTATCAGAGGTTGGGATTACCGACCCGGTTACACGAATTAGATATTAAAGAAGATGTGTTTGGTGAGTTGGCTGATAAGTGCCGGAAGTCACCCACCGGAACCACAGGTAATTTTATGAAGCTAAATCGTGAGGATATCGTAGAAATACTAAAACTAGCTCAATAAGCTTTAAGGCCCGATCGAGCGAAACAACCGAGAGGGATTAATCAGGAGGCCTAAATCATGCTTAATATAGGTTGCCATTTATCGGTATCCAAGGGTTATACGCATATGGGAAAGGAAGCTCTTAGTATCGGTGCCAATACCTTTCAGTTTTTTAGTCGTAATCCAAGAGGTGGTAAAGCCAAAGCGATTGATCATGGGGATATCGCGACATTTTTGAAGTTGGCCGAGGAAAATGCTTTTGCTAAACTGGTAGCCCATGCACCTTATACCCTAAATCCATGTGCTGCTGAGGACCGTACCAAAGTATTTGCCCTGGAGGTTATGAGCGATGATTTGATGCGGATGGAATATACTCCAAATAACTATTACAACTTCCATCCTGGTAGCCATGTTGGTCAGGGAGTGGAGGTTGGTATCCACCTTATTGCTGATCTGCTAAACCGGGTTTTGAAGCCAGAGCAGACCACTATAGTGCTGCTTGAAACTATGGCGGGTAAGGGTAGTGAGGTCGGTAGCAAATTTAGTGAACTGAAACAAATTATTGATCGAGTTGAATTAGCAGATAAAATAGGGGTTTGCCTTGATACTTGCCATGTCTATGATGCGGGCTATGATATCGTTAACGATTTAGATGGAGTTCTTGCCGAATTTGACCAAGTAATTGGACTGAGCCGGCTCCGGGCTATCCACCTTAACGACAGTAAAAACGTTTTTACCAGCCACAAAGACCGCCATGAGAAAATCGGTCAAGGTGTTATCGGTTTGCAAGTTATTACTAATATCATCAACCATCCGAGGCTGCGTAATCTTCCCTTCTTATTGGAAACTCCCAATGAACTTCCGGGTTATGCGGAGGAAATTGCTTTACTCAAAGATGTATATAAAGATAAATAGAGTTAGCGCTAACAAGTTAAGATCTGGATATAAAAAGATGCCCTCTCTAGCTAATAATAGCCGGAGAGGGCATCTTTTTATATTTTCTTAGTTTCCGTTGGTAATATCAGCGTGATATTCCTGTAAAGATTTTAGCTGGGCTTCCGGGACTCTGTTTTCTTTGTAGGCGGCTATACCAATAGCACTGGCTAAAGCAGCGGCCATGGTGGTAATGTAAGGTACTTTGTACTTAATGGCGGTTTTGCGGATATACGAATCATCGTGCTGGCTGCGTTTACCGAAGGGAGTATTTATCACCAGGTTGATTTCCTGGTTGGTTATGCCATCAACAATATTGGGACGCCCTTCGTAGACTTTTTTGATCTCTTCACACTCAATTCCATTATCCTGTAAGAATTTATAGGTTCCTCCGGTGGCTTTGATTCTAAAACCGATTTTAGCAAATTCCCGAGCAGTTTCCAGGGCGGCTGGTTTGTCCTGGTCATTGACACTAATTAGTACCGTTCCCGCAGTGGGGAGGGGTGATTGGGTCGCGTCTTGAGCTTTATAGTAAGCTAGGCCAAAGGAATCAGCGATGCCTAAAACTTCACCAGTAGAACGCATTTCTGGACCTAATATGGGGTCAACTTCCGGGAACATATTAAATGGAAAGACCGCTTCCTTAACTCCGAAATGAGGAATATCATGTGAAGTCAGACTGTCCATGGAAAAGTCTTGGCCCGTATGTTTGGCCATAATTATTTCGGTCGCAATGCGAGCCATTGCAATATTACAGACCTTGGACACTAGGGGTACGGTTCTCGATGCTCTCGGGTTGGCTTCCAAGACATATACCTGGTCATCGGCGATAGCATACTGCATATTCATCAAACCGATTACATTGAGTTCTTGGGCGATTTTTTTAGTGTATTCCACAATGGTCGCCAGATGATGGGGCTTGATATTTATCGGCGGAATCACACAGGCTGAATCTCCCGAGTGAATACCTGCAAGTTCAATATGTTCCATTACCGTCGGCA
>JBLNAS010000128.1:0-4662 GCA_050259475.1 Methylocystaceae bacterium | reverse complement strand
ACTAGAAGGCGAAGGCCTGCTTTTTCAACAGCAGGTATATGATGGTTATATGGCGCTAGCCGAGCAAGAAGCTAATGATGCTAACCGTCTTGATAACGATGTGCAGGATGGCTATCTAGCGATGGCTCGTCGGGATAACAGAGCGCGGATTCATCTCATCGATGGAGAGGCAGATCCAGCGGTAGTAGCACGGTTAATCCAGGAACGGGTGCAAACGGCAGCTAAACTAAAAGGTTATCTTGGCTAATAACTCCGGTATTAAGGAGGCTCACGGCTATGGTAAGAATTAACCGACGTGATAATGCCAGTGGTTATAATCCGCCCGCTGTGGGCAAGACGGATATTAATCGAGCGGAGCCGGGACAATTCGAATCTGACCTTCTGAATAAACATGAAGAATACAGTCAGGCTCGGATGAAGGAAATGCTGCAGGATATTGACCGCCTGGCTAAGCGGTTGGTGGGAAACCTTAATATTAATGATCTTATGCTTTATCGCCGCATGATTAAGGACTTTATGCGAGAAGCTACAGCTCGGGCATACCGGGTGAGACAGCAGCGTGGTGGATTAAGGCGACATGGGCGGTCAGTACTCATTACGATAGAAGAGATCGATAAAGAAGTTGAGGCTATGCTATCAGATCTAGTCAATAGCCAAACCCAGGGGGTAGATATCTTAGAAACCTTGGATAAGATTAGGGGTATGTTGGTTGATCTCATGGCTTGATAGGACATAATAGTAACGGGAGTGAAAGCTTTGCAGTCTGAGACTTATGGACAACCTGGGGTAGTAAAAATACTGTCTAGCTATCTAGAGGGCGGTCAGCTCAGTCATGCTTATCTATTCTTTGGCACCTCTGGGGTAGGCAAGCTCAGGATAGCTAAGGCTTGGGCAACGGAGATTTTGGCCGCCTCCCATCCCCAAACCCCGCATCTGGTTGCCTCGGGGCAGCATCCTGATTATCTTTTGATGCAGCGTGAAGGTTCGGTTATTCGGATTGAAGATATAAGAAATATGGAGAAATGGTTATATCAGAAACCTTATTGGGGCCAGCGGCGAGTGGTAATAATTAATGAAGCGCAATATTTAAATCGCGAATCTGGAAATGCCTTATTAAAGACACTGGAAGAACCGCCAGCATATGCGATAATAATTTTGGTGGCTGATGACAATATGCTGTTACCTACCATTGTATCGCGTTGCCAACTCGTACGGTTTAGCCCGTTAAACCCGGACTATATTAAAGGGGTTTTGATTGCAACTGGAGTAGAGGATGAACCGGCAGCTTTGGCAGCAGTAATGGCGGAAGGTAGCCTGAATACAGCAGCCTTGTTAATAAAAAGGGAGCCGGTAGAATTACAAGCCGAAGCTACCCGATTGTTGGGTGATTTACAAGCGGGGCGGGGTCAGGCGGTAATACTACAAGCAGAAGCCATGGAAAAGGATGCTGATTATCGGCGAGCCTTATATGTGGCGCTGCGTTATCTTTTAATGGCAGCGGTGCGCGGGCAGGAAGCGGTTATTAGAATCAAACCGGAAGTTGCCCGTCAGGTGATGGTTAAGATGGATGAGCATCGTCGCCTGGAAAGGGTTAATGCCAGTCAGCTATTTTTATCGCTAGAAATGTTGTGGCAAATTTTTGATTTAGTTAAGTCGGCCTAAAAGCTGGAGTAATTGCGGTAAGTCAGGGGATAAGTTCGACAAGACTTTAGATAGGGTAAAATCCTAACTAAGGCTTAGTCTGTTTATATATAAGGAGGATCTTTGATGCCGACAGTAGTTGGAGTCCGGTTTAAGCCGGCTGGTAAGGTATATTATTTTGATGGTAGTGAATTTGAATTAAATGCTCAGGATCGGGTGGTTGTGGAGACTATTCGTGGGGTCGAATATGGCTTTTTGGTGATTGCCCCGCGTAATGTAGCTGAAGATGACCTGGTGATGCCTTTGAAAAAGGTGTTGCGCAAGGCTACCCCGGAGGACCACGCTATTTATGCCGATAATCAGATGCGTGAGCAAGAGGCCTTCAGCCTCTGCCTAAAAAAAATCGAGGAACATAGTTTGCCTATGCACCTGGTGGATGTGGAATATACTTTTGACCGTGGTAAAATCATCTTTTATTTTACGGCTGATGGTCGGGTAGACTTTCGGGAACTGGTACGTGATTTAGCGGCTATCTTCCGCACTCGGATTGAATTGAGGCAGATTGGGGTCAGGGATGAAGCTAAAATTGTTGGTGGGCTTGGTACTTGTGGACGAGTATTGTGTTGCCACCAGTGGCTGGGTGATTTTGAGCCGGTTTCTATTCGAATGGCCAAGGATCAAAACCTGTCACTCAATCCGACTAAGATTTCTGGCGTCTGTGGACGACTCATGTGCTGTCTGAAATATGAGAGTGAACAGTATGATGTTATGGAAGGCAAGGCGGTTGTAGTTAATGGAGAGGGAACTGAACGAACTCAAACAGTTGATGAGGGACCTGCTATATGAGCTATCGGATGTAAAAGAGCGGGTGTTGGCATTGGAAAACATGCTCGCCGGGGAGCAAGAGATCAGCGCGCCCCCACTTACCCATCGGGCTTTTGAAATTAGCGGCGAAGGCTATGCCAATTTAGGACGTCTTTACCGTCAGGGATATCATATTTGTCCGCATGCTTATGGCCATTTGCGTGAGGATGATGATGAATGCCTGTTCTGTGTTTCCATGCTGGAAAAGTCATGAACGAATGGCTATGCCCTGGGGAGAGCTGGGATGACTTGGTACGAGATGGCTTGGGTGTTATTCAGCCTATCTCTGGGTATCGCTTCGCGATGGATGCAGTGCTGCTTGCTTATTTTGCTGCCGGACACCCAGCTATCCACATACTTGATCTAGGAACTGGGTGTGGAGTAATCCCCTTGTTGTTGGCATCGCGAATGCCGGTGGCGCACGTTACGGGGGTAGAAATACAGTTGGAGCAGGCTGATCGCGCTCGGCGCAGTGTGGTAGCTAATGGTAAACAAGAACAAATCAATATCATTTCTGGCGACCTGAAATCTTCTGAGTTGTTAGCGGGCCATCGCTACGATTTAATTACGATTAACCCCCCGTTTTACCCCCAAGGCCGAGGAAAACTTCCAGCCAAGGATTCTGTTGCCGTTTCCCGCCACGAAGTTCTCTGCACCCTGTCGGATATTTTTATCGCTGTAACCCGCTGGCTAGCCCCTGGGGGACGTTTTTGTCTAATCCTGCCTCCCGCTCGTCAGCAGGAAGCATTAGCATTAGCTGCCAGTGTTAAATTAGGATTGGCCAGGTTCCGGGCTATACATCCCCGTGAACACCGTGACCCTAATTTATTGCTGATGGAGTTCATGGGGGAGGACAATATAAAAGTCTTAGACCGGGAGCCACCATTGTATGTATATCAGGCGGATGGTAATTATACGCCAGAGCTTATGGCGATTTATTTTACCCCTTAAAGGGAGGACGTCAGTATGCCAGGGACACTTTATATTTGTGGCACTCCAATCGGCAATCTAGAAGATGTGACCGTACGCCTACTAAAAACCTTGCAGCAGGTCGACATTATTGCATGTGAAGACACTCGTCACACGGTTAAGTTACTTAATCATTACCAAATCAAGAAACGTTTGATTTCTTATCATGAATTCTCTACCCCCGAGCGGGAGCATTATATAGTTCAGGAGTTAGAGGCGGGACACAATATCGCCCTGGTTTCTGATGCTGGTATGCCGGGAATTTCTGATCCGGGGCAGGGGTTGATTAGCCGAGTGATTGCCGCCGGGCTGCCTTTACAGATAATACCTGGCCCCACTGCTTTTACCTGCGGGCTAATTTTGTCAGGTCTAGATACCAGCACCTTTACTTTTCAGGGGTTTCTGCCCTCACGTCCCCGAGAACGGCGTCTAGCTTTGGAAAAGATTAAGCAAGAGGAGAGAACCCTGATTTTCTACGAAGCACCCCATCGACTAAAGGCGACATTGGAAGATATGCGGAACATAATGGGTGACCGTTTGGCTGCGGTATGCCGGGAATTAACCAAGCTCCACGAAGAGGTCTGCCGTGATCTGCTTAGTGGTTTGGAGCAGCATTTTAGTGAGCACCCACCCCGGGGAGAAATGGTAATCGTCTTAAGTGGATTTGTTCCGCCAGCTCAGTCGGCAGTAAGTATTGAGCAAGCGACAAATGAAGTTATGGCTTTAGTGCAGCAGGGCATCAACAAAAAAGAAGCCCTGAAAATCAAGGCTTCTCAATATGGTCTGAAGAAATCAGATCTGTATAAGTCCGTAGAAGAAAATAAAAATAATGATTAATTGATTAACCGACTTGTTTAGCAATCTCGGTCAGACAATTACGGCAGATATTCTTGCCCTTATAATTGTTTACATCTTCGGCGTTGCCGCAGAAAATGCATGCAGGCTCATATTTCTTAAGTATAATTTTGTCGTTGTCTACATAAATCTCCAGGGCATCTTTCTCTTCAATACCCATTGTTCTTCTCAATTCAATCGGAATAACTATCCGACCAAGCTCGTCCACCTTGCGGACCACACCAGTTGATTTCATCATTTAAAATTGCCTCCCTTTTAATTGCTACGTACGCCTGGTATATTAAGACACTACCTTATCTGGGATAAATCGTCAAGACTTAATACTACAAAAAA
>JBLNAS010000127.1:0-9227 GCA_050259475.1 Methylocystaceae bacterium | reverse complement strand
AGCACTAATTATTGCACTGGTTATGGTTTATAGCGGCCACATCGAGCCGTACTTAAGTTCGCGTTTAATAGTAACTTCATTTTGGAGTGGAGGACCAAAAATCGAACCATTTACCCGACTGGTTACCAGGGGCACGACCTCCGCGAGTTCAGTCAACCATTTATCACGTTGCTGGGGGTCGCGCAGGGATAGATTCGCGTTGGCAAGATGGTCGGTTATTACCTGGTTAAGTTTGATTTCTAGATTTTCCAGGCTGTCGAAAATCTCGCACCAATCGCTTAAACTATCTTCTTCCTGCCAGTTGATTCCCGGACAAACAAAATGACGGCAAACGGACTCGCGCCATTCTTGCTTCAGCTGGCAACCACCTTCGCGGCGATGAAACTGGCAATAATAACCTCCGGTTTCATCAGGGAAGGAGTTGACCGTTACTGAGTGGTCAAGGATGGTGAGATGGGGAAGTGACCAAATTATATCAAGGACTTGAGGTGCATTTTGTTGCAGGTAGTATAAATCCAGCGGATAGAAAACCGGTGAATAATAGCCGCAGCAACCCTTGTCGTCCTGGCGCGGACAGTGAGCACAGAGATCAACTTCGATATAACTGCGCAAACCTTGATGATGAAAGTTAAGCTTAATCTCGGTGGCCATAGTTACGCACCAATCCTTAAAGAATTCTTGTTAATATACTAGAATATCTGCGGGTAAAAATGAAGAGGCATTCAAATATCTGATCATTTCTGAAACTGTAGGGATGAGGACAACAGACAAAAAAGCCCGCTGGTAACAGCGGGCTGGCGAGATTTATATTATTCTTGAACGTCTAGCTCGTAGTAAGCTTGCGGGTGTTTGCACAAAGGACAGACTTCAGGGGCATCGGTACCAGTATAAATAAACCCACAGTTGCGGCACTTCCAACGCTTGGTTTCACTGCGCTTAAAATAGGTGCCTTCCTTGAGATAACGGCGTAGGGTGGAATAACGTTGCTCATGCTCCTCTTCGACTTGGGCAGTCATCTCAAATAGATCAGCGATTTCGGTGAAACCTTCCTCGCGAGCAATTTTAGCAAAACCAGGATACATGGAGGTGTTTTCCTCGTGTTCACCATCAATTGCGGCTTGTAAATTAGCTAAGGTATCACCTAAACCTCCAATGGCTTTAAACCATAGTTTGGCATGCTCTTTCTCATTGCCGGCCGCTTCTTCAAAAAAGGCCGCAATATGTTCAAAGCCGTCCTTGCGAGCTACTGAAGCATAGTAGGTGTACTTATTACGTGCCATCGATTCTCCGGCAAAGGCTTCCTCGAGACATTTCTCGGTGCGTGAACCTTTAAGATCCATGAAACTTCCTCCTCACTGCTATTTCTATAAAATTACCACAATCTGTTTCCTAGAAGAAATAGTTAGTGATTATTTAGCAACAGTATAATTATTTCGGTAATAAGTATATCAGCAACTGTTTGGGGCTAATGTGCCAGTGTGATAATATTTGATTAGCAATACTTGGTTTGGAGGGCTGTTATGAGGCTGGGCGTGATGGGCGGAACTTTTGATCCTATTCATATGGGACATTTGGCAGCAGCTGAAAACGCTCGTTTTTATTTTAACTTGGATCAGGTATTGTTCATGTTGTCAGCTCAACCGCCACATAAAACCGGGCAGCAGATCACCTTGGCCCAGCACCGGTTGCGCATGGTGGAGCTAGCCATCGCTGATAATCCCTGGTTCGAGGCATCCACCTTGGAGATGCAACGAGTAGGGGCTTCTTATACTTTTGATACTTTAAAACAGTTACATGCACAACTTAATGACCCGGAAATATTTTTTCTCATGGGATCAGATTCACTATTTGATTTAGTCAATTGGTATCACTATGAAGGTATCGCGCATTTATGCCACCTAGTATCAATCTCTCGTCCCGGTTTCGCCAATGAAGAAGCCTATCTGGCCTTACCTCAAGAAATTAGGCAAAAAACCACCATATTGGAGGTCCCGGCTTTAGAAATTAGTTCCAGTGAAATAAAACGTCGTCTCCAGGTGGGTGAACCGGTGCGTTATCTACTACCGGCCGAGGTAGAAGTCTATATTAAGGAGCATAATTTGTATGGAGAGCCAAACCGCATTATTTGATCTCGAACAGGCTCGAGCTATAATCGAAAAGCGGCTTAGCCCC
The DNA here is from genome assembly GCA_050259475.1 of Methylocystaceae bacterium. Lineage (GTDB taxonomy): Bacteria > Bacillota > Syntrophomonadia > Syntrophomonadales > JBLNAA01 > JBLNAA01. Next base: position 7,055 of record JBLNAS010000127.1, on the reverse strand, counting down.
AAACGTTATAACCATTCCCTGGGGGTGGCTTCGGCCGCAGATCATCTGGCAAATTTGCACGGAGAAGATCGGGAAAGGGCACAACTGGCTGGACTATTGCATGATTATGCCAAAAACTTGGATGCTCCTACCCTATTGGTAAATGCTGAAAGGTTAGGCATTGAGCTTAGCTTAGAGGATCGTCTATTGCCCGATCTCCTGCATGGGCCAGTGGGGGCACTACTAGTAAAACGGGAACTCGGGCTAGAGAACAAACAAATATTACAGGCCATTTCTTCTCATACTATGGGTGGAATAGATATGGAGCCCTTGGACAATATTATTTTTCTGGCTGACATGATTGAGCCAGGGCGAGATTATCCCTTGCTGGAGCGACTGAAATGCTTATGTGAACGCGACTTAAATAGTGCCATGATATTTGGCTTGGATCTTACTATTAAGTATTGTTTAGAGCAGGGAAGGTTACTGCATCCTTTTACGGTGGCTGTACGTAACCGGTTGCTAATGCTTTTGCCTAATCTAGTCATATGCTAAACTAGAAACGAAATTATTATAAAGGAGGTTGAGCGATTGCTGCAGGAGGATGTTTTAGCCCGGAGGATCGCAACCTTGGCTCAGGATGAGAAAGCACTTGATGTATCTATTCTCGATATCCGCAAATTGACCGTTCTGGCTGATTACTTTGTTATCGCCAGTGGCCGTAGTTTATTACAGGTAAGAAACCTGGCTGACACCATCGTTAATACCATCTCCGAGGAGGCTGATCTGCGTCCCCTGCGTCAAGAAGGATTAGCTGAAGGCAAATGGGTAGTGTTGGATTACGGCACGATTATCATACATCTTTTCCGGCAGGAAGAACGGGAATTCTATCAACTGGAAAACTTGTGGGGGGATGCCCTCCCGCTGTTGGTATAGATACATTTCATAAGACTAACTTGGCGCGTTTATTCGCGCCTTTTTCTATAAAGGTGCCGGAAAGGCGGTAACGGTTGTGAATTGGTTTCATCGCTGGTTAACTATTAATGGTCGGGTGATAATTTGGTGCCTGGCTTTTATATTGTTTTTTGACCTCGCCATCAGAACCAGTGAAGGGATATGGCTAGATTTAGATGTGCAACGATTACCAGCGGATGACCCAGCAACCATGGCCAAATGGAAGCAGCAGTTAATAAGAGAAGCAGAGTTTAAAGTATTATTTATTGGTGATTCTGTGGTTTTTGGCGGCGGGGTTAAAAATGCTGCCTCTTCACTACCCGCCGGTTTTGCGCGCGAGTTAAAGCGGGCTTACCCTCTGAAAAAGCTAAAAGTTGTAAACTGCAGTTTACCAGGTAATACACCAGCCGATGCATGGGTAATAAGTCGTTACCTGGCGGACACTGACCCGGACTTGGTGATTTATGATGCTAATTTGGGGTGGTTTGGCAATCAAAGGGTATTAGAGCATCCCGGTTTGACAAAACTGCCGGGGGTGAATTTAACACTGGAAGATTGGCAACGTTTACACGCAGTCCCCCCAGGCCCCAGGGGAGTTGAAGCGCAACTAGCCCAGATAATAGCTGGGGGATGGGCTCTTTATCGGGATCGGGTATTTTTGAATTACTGGTGCTTAGGGGCACCGATGAGTGAGAAGATTAAGCAAACCTTTAAATATAGATCGCTCTCGCTATTGCTACCCCACCGGCAAAATCAAGAACAGCAGGAACAATTGGCACCTTGGTACCAAAAAGATACTACCAATTTGCGAAATTCCAAGGGAGTATTGGGTAATGTGGTGTTAGAAATGAACAATCCCCAATGGTACTATTATCAACAGTTACTTATGGAGTGGCAACAGCGGGGAACGGTGGTGGTAATCTTTGCCGTACCACGTAATCAGGTCTTGCTTTCTCAGTACCAGGTAATCAATCAGCAACACTTTTATCCCAATCAAAGCCGTTTGCTAAATACCGCTCGGGAAGAGGGGGCAGTGGTTTTTGATTATACTCAGGGTGTGGTTGATAATCGCGAATTTACCGATACCGTTCATCCAACTGCTCAGGGTAATCAACAATTGTCCTATCGTTTATATCAAGATGTTGCCGCGGCTGGTTTATTACAGCCCCTAGCAGCAAAGGAGCCGTAACCTTGTTTGTAGCCTGGAAATTTCTACTTTTTGTCCTTATAATTTTTCTAGTGTACTGGTGGTTAATACCAGTACGTTGGCGACCGCATTTTTTAACCATTGCCAGCTTTACTTACTTTGTCCTCATCCTCCCCCGGGAGATGTTTTTCTTATTCCTATTAGCGATTGCGGTTTATCTGTGGGGAATGGCGCTCCAGCAGACGGGAACTACTACCCGGCGGATTCTACTGGCGGCCGGAGTATTGTTGCTCGTTGCTGATCTGGGCTTTTTCAAGTATGCCCACTGGTTAATGGATATCTTAAATCGATTTATTTCACTAACCGGTAACAACCTATCCTATCAGTTACCTGATTATTTTATCCCCCTGGGGATTTCTTATTTCACCTTTAAAATGATCAGTTATCTGATCGAAATTCGTAAGGGCACCTTGGCCAAACACCAGGTAATAGATTTCCTCAATTATATTTTCTTTTTCCCGACCCTAATTTCTGGGCCGATCGAGCGTTTTCAGCCATTTTATGAACAATCAATTCAGGAAAAGCAGCTACAATCGGCTGACCTTTATAATGGCTTGCCCCGCATATTTATTGGGTTATTTAAAAAGGTGGTACTCGCTGACTCGCTGGCAATAGTAGCCGCCGGGCTACAACAACCAGAGCTGTCTGCGACGGCTTATTGGGTTGCGACCTTGGCTTATACACTGCAGATCTATTTTGACTTCTCAGGTTATTCGGACATGGCAATTGGTATTTCCTTAATTTTTGGTTATCGAATTCGTGAGAATTTTAGAAGCCCTTATTTCGCTAAGGACTTATCTGATTTTTGGAAACGTTGGCATATGTCGCTGACTGGCTGGTTTCGCGATTATCTATTTATTCCTCTTGGCGGCAGTCGGGTACCTTTTTACCGAATCATTATTAATACCTGGATTGTGATGGCGGTGACTGGCCTCTGGCATGGAGCCGCTTGGCATTTTGTCCTCTGGGGCATGTATCATGCGGGGGGGCTAACGGTTCTGCGTCTTTATCGTCGATATTTGAAACCACAGTGGCCAGAATTTAATGGGCGCCTAATCAATACGACACTTACCTTTTTGTTTGTCAGTATCGGTTGGGTTTGGTTTGCTTGTGATAGCCGCCAAGCATGGTTTGTCATAACTCGGATGTTTGGTGGATAAGCTGTTATAATCAAGGTGGGTGATATTGAATTGAGATTAACCGATATGTTAAAAGGACTATTCTGGGCGTTGGTAATATCAATGGTGGTCTTATTCTCTACGGGCGGATATCAGTCATTTATCTATCAGAATTTTTAGGGTAAAAAAGTACGGTCGGGTGTTAAGCACCAGTGACCAAGGGAGAGGATATTATGGGTATCAGAATTACCACCGACAATTGCTGTGATTTGTCACCTGAGTTACTTGATCGTTATCAAATAGCGGTGGGACACTTGAGGGTGCGCTTTGGCGAGAAGGAATATGAACCAGGCGAGCTTACTAATGCTGAGTTTTATCATATGATGTCTACGGCTAATGAACTGCCAACTACTAGTCAGCCTTCGGTGGAAGACTTAGTAGAAAACTATACTAATTTATTGGCTAATGGTGATGAGGTAATAGCCATTCACTTATCTTCGGGCATATCTGGTACAGTACAAGGTGCCAATCTAGCAGCTAATTTAATCAACAATCCGCGTCTCCATGTAGTTGATTCGCTAAAGGCTTCAGTGGGGGAGGGCTTATTAGTACTTGAGGCAGCCCGGATGGCGAGCGAAGGCCGATCAGTGACTGAGGTACTGCAGCGGTTGCAGGAAATGCAGCGAAACCTGCAGTGTATATTTTTCGTTGGCAACCTGGATGCTCTAATTAAAGGCGGGCGCATATCGAAAGCACGCGCTTTGATTGCGGGAGCACTTGATATTAAGCCACTTTTATATTTTAATGATCAGGGTCAAATTATGCCTTTAGAGAAAGTGCGTGGATACCGTAAAGGCCTAAGAAGATTAGTTGATATTATGGGGGAAATGAGTACCTCGCTGTCAGAACAGGTGGTGGGCATCTGCCATGGTGCAGACCCGGAAACCGCTGAATTTTTAAAGCAGGAAATCAATCAGCATTATCACCCGCGCGAAGTGGTAATTGGTGAAATTGGTCCCGTAATTGGTGCCCATGTTGGCCCGGGTACCTTTTCGGTTTTCTTTAATAAAGATGCCTAAAGGGCTAATCAAACTAAATTCAATTCCTTTAAGCGGCGGTAGAGAGTACGCCGAGATATACCCAGAGCCTCTGCGGTTTTGGTCTTATTGAAATAATTAGTGGCTAAGCTGGTTAATATCAGATTGTCGGCATCAAGGGGCAGGGTCTCACCCAGGTTATCTTGGCTGGGGCGATAGTGCTCCATATTTGGCAATACCATGTCGAGGGTAATGACAGATCCCTGGGTAATTGATACTGCGCCTTCAATTAAGTTCTGCAGTTCCCGAATATTACCAGGCCAGTGGTAATGAGTGAAGGCTTCCTCTACCTCAGGAGTAAGATGGAGCCGTGGTTTATTGAGGCGCGCACAGATAAGGTCAAGGAAGAGGTTAGCTAGAAGCAAGATGTCATCTCCCCGTTCCCGAAGGGTGGGGAGGGTGATGCGAATTACACCCAAACGGTAATAGAGATCACGCCTAAAAAGTCCTTTGCTGATGTCAGCTTCTAAGTTGCGGTTAGTAGCCGCTATTATTCTAGCTCCCATCGGAATAACCTTATTACCACCAAGACGCATGATCTGTTTGTCCTCTAAAACTCTAAGCAGGGTAGACTGTAAATCAAGGGGCATGTCTCCAATTTCATCGAGAAATATTGTGCCATTGCCAGCTAGCTCAAACTTACCCATGTTTCCGCCCTTGCGAGCACCGGTAAAAGCTCCTTCCTCATAACCAAACAATTCACTAGCAATCAGTTCCCGGGGCAGTGCTGCACAGTTTACTGCGACAAATGGCTGCAAGATGCGGGTGCTGGCATTATGCATAGCTTGAGCTAAGATGTCCTTGCCAGTACCGCTTTCACCAAGCAATAGCACATTAGAGCAGGAGGTAGCAGCGGCTCGGGCATTTGTTAAAGCCTGCCGAAACCCATGATCATTTCCCGCCAGGTCATCGAAATGCTTCTGGGCATTACCACCTACCATGTTTCTTACCATATGTTTTAGTCGCTGGCTTTCCCGTATGATAACCACGGTGCCATCAGCAGTGTCATCATGTGATTGCAACGGGTTACAAGTTATATTTAAAGCTACCCGCTCTTTGCCTAGATTCAAAGAAACCGGTTCATCGTGAACATGTTGTTTCTGAGTTATTAGGTTAATGAGGTATTGGTTATCGTGGCTAACGGTAAATAAATCATATATTGAGCGACCAAGTAAATTGCTAGTTGAGTTATTTAATAAGGAGGCGCACTTACTGTTGATATAGGTAATAGTCCCATTTAAATCAACTACCATTACCCCATCAAACATGGATTCCATAATTATTTGATGATAGCGATTAGCTCGATCTAAGGTTATGTTTGATTCAATATGCCGGGCAGCAGCTACCACCATGCCTAGGGTGTGGCTGGAAACTCGGTTGAAAGGGGCAATCATGCCCAGGCTGCCAATAATCTTACCCTGGTCGGTAATCGGGCAAAATGAACAGGCGGCGACATGACAGAACTTGCAGAAATGTTCATAACCGGTTACTGAAACTGGATAGCCTAGTATGATGGATAAAGCCCCTGCATTGGTGCCCATCAATTGTTCGGGCCAATTGGAGCCAATGACAATCTTGCCACGGTCTGCCCAGGCCATAGCTTCGGAGTCACCTATCGTCTGCAGGGCACATAAGCGATCATCAACCAAGCAGACCACAAAGCCGGTGCCCGCGACAAAAGAGCTCAGATTATTCATTACTGGTAAGGCCATATCTAGTAGGTAATGCGAATTATCCTGGGCCTCCCGCAGTTCTTGAGCAGTGCAAATATAACAATTCTCTTTCAGCTTAGGGTTGACCTGATATTGAAGGCTGCGCTCCCATGATTGGTAGATTTCTGATCGGAGCAGTTTTCTTGTTTGTTCATTGGCGTGCAAGCCCTCCCACATGATGCGCAAGTCATGGTTGTCCAACCTAAATTCCTCCTTAGAGACTCCTTGCTACATATGTATGAGGAAATTAACCCGATTATTTGGCTAGTTCTAGGTAGGCTTATTTCTGCATTATAACTCATTGCGAAATTACAAATGTAGGGAAAAATGTAACAACTAAGGCTGCATTGCAAACCTAAAGGATTGCAGAGGCTGCATTTTGTGATTCCTATACCCTTATTAGCCTAATTAGCCCGTTTTGGGACACTCAAGACACATAATGGGCATCAGTTAAAGGAATATACGCGATATATTCGTTAACGGTGAGTGGTATGCATTTTGCATGATTCGGTTGCAGGAGGATTAAAAACCGATAGCAGTTGCTCTAAGATTGCACCGGATAAACTGTTTGTAAGGTTTTAAGTAGCGAGGCGGAGATTTGGGCTGATGCTAAATAAGCTTACAGCTTGAGCAGGTAATGTGAAGGGGTGTTTTCTTTTGGAAAAGATATGGCTCAAAAACTGGGATCCTAATCTAGAGTGCGAGCTTAAGTATGAACATGGGCTCCTGCCCTTACATGAGTATATTGATATTCGCGCTCGGGAACATCCGGAAAAGGCTGCTATTATATTTTATGGTGAGCAAATTACCTATCAACAGCTAACTGCCTACACCGATGCTTTTGCCGCTTATTTACAGTCTTTGGGTCTGGAGAAAGGGGATAGGGTGGGCATTTTTATGGGCAATTGCCCCCAGTATACTATTGCCCACTTTGGTACCCAGAAAATGGGCGGCATCGTTTGTCCTTGTTCACCGTTGTTCAAAGAAT
>JBLNAS010000126.1:0-6093 GCA_050259475.1 Methylocystaceae bacterium | reverse complement strand
TGCCTACGTAAACTATCTGCCCATCATGGATTTGTAGTGAAATATTATAAGCTAACTGTTCAAATGGGTTTGCTGGTGCGATCGTCATGTCCTAACCCTCCTCCTTTGTCTCCCAGATGGGTATTACCTGGGTATACTCATAGTCAACACCGATATCTTCGACCAGATACTCTTCTGCGCGTTGCAGCCGCTTTAAATTATGAATGTAGGATGCGCCACCCAAGTGATGATTCAGCTTCTGCACGGTATCAAACGGGCCATCACTATCAAGCATCCAGTAGTCAACCCATTCTCTTACCCCTTCATAGTTCTTAGTGGAAATACGCAACATCCATTCCCACCATTCGCGGGACCAGTAGTAATAGCCAGGGCACATACCAGGTAAACAGCCATAGGGCAGTTCAACCACGGCATCAACCAAATAGAAGGGGATAACATTATCTTTTGTATTAAAACGCATTTCCGTATGAGGAAGAATTTCTTCACAGGTAATAACTACTTTTTTCGAAGCAAAGGCCAAGGCAATATCATTGACGGTAGGTCCAATAATCTTAGCATTACCGTAAATATCAGCTTGCTGACAATGAATGAAGGTAACATCCGGATGTAGAGCTGGTACTACACAGACTGGGCTTTTGTCCTTGGAATAAGGATCATCCATAACCTTAAGGTAAGGGTTGTACTTAATCATATCACTGCCCAGCATTTGCTTGCAGGTGATATAAGGAGCCCCAAACTGGGCTGCCTTAAAGCCCATCCCCATGGAGCCATGTGACCATTCAGAAAGCACTTTTACTCTGCCATCTCTAATCAGCTTGTGATAAAGGCGATCAGTACCCCGCATTTCTGCTCCGGTATACGAGGTGTGCGAATAAGCGCAATTCCCATTAAAGGCTACGTAAGAATGATTAGTATTAGGGGAGCCAATGTAATGGAGTTCCTTTTTACCTTGACGCATAATTTCAAAATGCACCTGTATTGGTGTACGCACGTAGCCAAATCCAGTATCGGCCACCACATCACCATCACTCACATATTTACCTACTGCGTCCTTAAGGGTCATTCTTTTGTCAAACTTGTCATGACGCTTGCTGAGGTGGACTTCCCGAGCCTCAGCACGGTCAATTAACCGATCCAGTATACTTGGGTCTTCGATGTGCAGATTTTGCAGTGCTTCATCGCTGTACACAAACTTTGAACTCACCATCATACCTCCTCTTGGTCTACTTCGTTTAAAAAATTAGAATACTCCGTATTATCAATGAATTTGGGAGCTAAACTTTTATATTCCCTGACCTGGATTTATTTCCTTCAAATACTTTCTTGAATTTAACAATTCTACTAGCCCTTTGGCGGGGTCATTTGCTGCTTTTGTTTCATTTTTTCTTTTCTGTTACATGTAATAGGCACTCTTTTTGTCATTTTAAGTTCCGTATGATATTTTTTGTCGTCTTTGCGACTTTCCTGTCGATAATTTATTTCATTATCCAGAATTTTCTGGACACCTAATATCCATATGACTGGAAAAGGCCGACCCTTTTACAGGTCGGCCTTGGCTAATTAGTAATTCAGTTGAAGTTAGTAAGATTACATTCCCGGTAGCTTGGTGAATACGCCCCGTGGGTCAACGTCCTTACGTAAGATTTCTAGGATCTCATCACTCGGCACCTCGGTAACTGGGATTTCGCCTTCTGGCTTTAACAACTCAAAGCCGGTAAACTGTTGAGTCAATTCAAATGAGATGCCTGGATGCAAGGATTTCACCCGCATTCTCTTAGTAACCGGTTCAAAGTCATAGATTCCAAATTGGCTAATAACCGCACTGGGTCCCTTGCCGATTAATCCGGTAGTTTTCCGCGTATCATGACCCTCGAGCCAGCCAACCGAGGTAATAAAGTCACACCGGGCTGGGAATTTGTGTGCATCTTGCAAGCCTACCAGCACCAAATTATCAGATAACGAAGCAAGGTCATTATTACCACCCGAGCCAGTCAATCTTACTTTAGGATTTAGTAAGTCGCCAATGGTGGTCGTATTAACATTGCCATACTGATCAATCTGAGCACCACCCAGAAAAGCAATATCGACATAGCCATTGTAGACCTGACCAAAGGAATATGGCATTTCCATGATCATCGGTGATTTACGCCAAGTAAAAGCATCGCACACCGACCAAGGCATATCTCCCGGCAAGGGATCTTGGGCACCCGACTCAAAAACCAGGGTAATATTGGGTGCGTGGGTTTTGGCAGCCAGATAGGCGCCGACCATAGGCAGACCTGTCCCTACATAAACTACCGTATGATCATGTATTTGTTTGGCTATAACATAAGCTAACATTTCTAGCGGATTTGCCGGTGCTCCCATTCTAAGCCCACCCCCTACTCAAATTTGGGTACGACTTCTTGATAGTCGTACGACACGCCGTCGAGTTCATTGTCACCCTCGCCCGCTTTAACCAGACGGCGAGCATGCGCCAACCATCGGGATCCACCCAATTTTTCTAAAAAGTCAAATTGGTCCTTACATGTATCCACCCAGTAATTAAAGAAATCACTACATGATTCGTCACTGAGTAGAGCGATTCTAAATAACCATTCCCACCATTCGCGAGACCAGTAGTAATAACCCGGAACATTGCCCGGTAGGCCACCAAAAGGCATTTCGACTACCGCATCCACATTAACGAAAGGAATGACCACGCCTTTGTTATTATTGCGAATATCGGATTCTGGCACTATTTCCTCAGCAGTGATAATAACTTTGCGTGCAGCGGCAGCCATGGCAATATCGTTGACTGCTGGTCCGAAGATACGAGCATTACCATACTTGTCTGCCCACTGTACATGGATAATAGTGACATCAGGATATAAGGCTGGAATGAAAATTACAGGGTCATTATCATCTCGCAGGGGATTCTGCATTACTTTTACGAAGGGGTTATATTTTACAATATCCGAACCGAGTAACTGCTTGCTAAATACACCTGGGCAGCCAAGCTGAGCAGCTTTAAAACCTTGGCCCATTGAGCCATGACTCCATTCGGAAAGAATAGTCACATCCTTGTTTTTAATCCGGCGGTCAAAACTACGGTCAATTCCGCGCATTTCACAACCGGCATAAGAATTATGCACATACTTGGTGATCCCATAATTTACAAAGTAGCTCATGTTAGTACTGGGCGAACCAATATGTTGCAGATTGGAGACCTTGTGTTGGCGACAGATCTCAAAGAACGCCTGTATCGGGGTTCTTACATAGGAAAAACAGCCATCAGTCATAATATCGTCTGTGCTTATATACTGTTCAATTGCATCCTTTAACGGCATGCGTTTATCACGCCGGGAATGATCCTTTTTCTGATGCGCTAATCTGGCGGAATCAAAGTCTACCAGGCGGTCTAAAATGGATGTGTCGGTAATTTTGAGATTATCCAAAGCCTCCTGGTTATAACTATACTTTTTCATATTTATCCCCCTCTGTTTACATGTCGCTCCTTACTTATCGAGAGTATAATGCGGTGATGCTCCCCCCTTAAAGACGATGTACATTTGTAACAGATGTGTTTCGGTGGTTAATTTGCTCTTTTCCGACTTGCGTTAATAATGAGCTAATTTGATATTATTTCGATAATAATTGGTTATTTCCTGCTTTCGTCAAAGTAATTTCTAATAATTCAATATTATTATGTCGTTATATTAAACAGTTGTTTTTGTTTGCTGAAATTTGAAACCTTATACAACCTTTTTGAAGGCTAAAGACAATAAAACCGGTACCGTGTTACTGGTACCGGTTTCAGATCGTTTCTTTTTGAGGCAGTTAACCAGTTGGCATTTTAGTGAACACCCCACGCGGATCAACTTCATTACGCAAGATGCCTAGAATTTCATCCGAAGGCATAACGGTAGTCGGGATTTCCCCCTCCGGTCTTAAGAGCTCAAATCCACAGAACTGCTGGGTAAGGTCAAAATTGATCCCGGGATGCAATGACTTTACCCTCATACGATGACTTTCAGGATGAAAATCGTATACGCCAAACTGGCTGATTACCGCACTCGGTCCTTTACCGATAAGTCCCGCTTTCTTACGAGTATCATAACCTTTATGCCAACCAACAGAAGTTACAAAGTCACATGTGGCTGGAAACTTATCAGCTGATTGCAATCCCACCAGCACTAGCCGGTCTGAAAGTGAAGCCAGATCGTTGTTGCCACCCGAACCAGTAAGCCTTACTTTGGGGTGCCAGTATTCTGTTCCAATTGCGGTAGTGTTAACATTACCATAGGGGTCAATCTGGGCTCCCCCCAGGAAGGCGATGTCCACATACCCGTTGTAAACCTGGCCAAAGGAATAGGACATTTCCTGAATCATTGGTGATTTGCGCCAGGTAAAGGGGTCACAAACCGACCAAGGCATATCACCAGGCAATGGATCCTGAGCCCCCGATTCAAAAACCATGGTTATATCAGGGGCATGGGTCTTGGCCGCTAACTGGGCCCCTACCATGGGCAACCCAGTACCAACATATACTACCATGTGATTTTCTATTTGCCGCGAAATAACATACGCCAACATTTCAAGTGGATTAGCCGGAGCAATACTACTCATTTTCATACCTCCCTTGTGTTCAAATTCCTATTCAAACTTGGGATAAACTTCAGTGTAAGAAAAATCTACACCATCAATTTCATTATCGCCTTCGGCAGCTTTGGTCAAACGCCGAGCATTTGCTAACCACCTGACCCCGCCCAATTTCTCAAGGAAATCAAACTGGTCTTTAGTATTATAAACCCAGTAGTCCATAAACGAAGTCATTTTTTCATCATCCAGCATAGCAATCCGCAGCATCCATTCCCACCATTCGCGCGGCCAGTAATAGTAACCAGGCACACTGCCCGGCAAACCACCATAAGGAAGCTCAACCACGGCATCAACATACATGAAAGGAATTACCACGCCCTTGTTGTTATTACGGATCTCCGCTTCGGGCACGATTTCCTCAGCAGTAATTATCAATTTTCTGGTTGCTGCGGCCACGGCGATATCATTAACTGCCGGTCCGAAAATTCGGGCATTGCCGTATTTATCGGCCCATTGTGCATGAATGACTGAGACATCTGGGTAAAGTGCCGGGACAAAAAGCACCGGATCCTCTTCGTCTTTCATCGGGTTTTGCATAACCTTAAGGACTGGGTTGTAGTCCAGCATTTGGGAGGCTAGCATTTGTTTGCTAAACAGACCCGGGCATCCGAGCTGCGCCGCCTTGAAACCTTGAGCCATCACCCCATGGCTCCATTCCCCTAAAACTCTTACATTACCCCTTTTAAACTGTCGGTCAAAATGCTTATCGATACCACGCATTTCCGCACCGGTATAAGAAATATGGACCCGCGAAGCATGTTTGCCATGCAAATATAGGCTCTGAATCACATTAGGTGAGCCAATGCTGCACAAGTTCTTAACCCCTTGACGCATTATTTCAATATCCGCTTGTAATGATGTACGTACATAATTAAAACAATTTGCACTAATAATATCGCCATCACTTACGTACTCTTTGATGGCGTCTCCAAGGGGCATTCGCTTGTCATACCGAGAATGCTCTTTCTTCTGATGTGCTTCCCGAGCCGAATCAAAATCAAGCATGCGGTCAAGTACAGCTATGTCTTCCGCATCCAATTTCAGATTTTCTATAGCTGCCTGGTTATATGAAAACTTCCCCATTCCAATCCCCCTCTAAAACTTCTTTCTACCCAGACTAAATATCGTTCGAAATAGTACGTAGACGAAGTAGATGTAATAGTTTTTCTTTATTGAATTACATAAATCCTCTAATATTTCTGTTAAAATAGAATTTTTAATAAATAATTATTGGGTATTTTCTATCTTGTGGTTCATAATAATAAATAACGGACGACCCCATCAGGGCCGCCCGTTATTTTTGCCTTAGTTAAATTCTGGTTACCAGTTCGTCCAGGTCAATTCGCCTCGGCATTTTAGGTTCCTGATCCCGATAACCAATGGGTATCAATTCAATTACATCAATTTCTGGCGGCAGGTTAAGTATTCTATGCACCTGGTCGGTATCAACTA
>JBLNAS010000125.1:0-5949 GCA_050259475.1 Methylocystaceae bacterium | reverse complement strand
AGGCCGGGGATTTTTGTTTTGGGGCGTAATATAGCATTGTAGATCTATTAAAATGCTTGATGAGCTATATTAATAATGTAAAATGGATGTCATTACATATGGAGGATAGCAGGATGCAAATTAATCACATTTGTGGGAATGCCTATTACATAGATGCCCCCGTTAATTTGGGATTGCTGATTAATCGTCAACAAGAGGTGTTATTGATTGATACCGGTATCGATGATAGTGTGGGGCGTAAGGTAAAACGCCTGTTGGAGGATAGGGGCTGGATTTTAAAAGCTATCTTTATTACGCATCATCATGCTGATCATACTGGTGGAGCACCGTTCTTGGTGCGGGCCACTGGTGCCACAGTTTACTCAGGTAGAATCGAAAAGGGTTTTATTGAATATCCCCTAACTGAACCGTTGTACCTGTCTGGTGGTGCCTCACCACCAGCTTCACTGCGCAATAAATTTTTTCTCGCTGCGGGGATTAAGGTCGATGTTACAGTGGAAACAGGAGAGTGCATCGCTGACTGGGATTGCAGAATAATTGATTTATCAGGACATAGCATGGGGCAGTTAGGGTTACTGACCGTAGACGGAGTGCTATTTGCTGGCGATGCCTTGATTGGTTCCGAATATATAATTAAACACGGAATACCTTTGAATGCTGATATTGAGCTGACCTTGGCGTCTTATCAACGCCTACTGGTTATAAACCCAGCATATCTACTGCTGGGTCATGGCGGTCTAAGTAGTGATGCCAACAGCTTGCTCAGCCTTAACCAAACACGGATCGCAGAAATCTGCGATTTGATGCAGACAGTTGTATTTGCCCACCGAAGCTGGGAAGATATTCTGGCTGTGATTGCTAATAAAACCAATATGCCGATTAACAACCAGGGACAATACGCGCTGGCTAATTTAAGCGCCACTGCCTATATCTCGTATCTTCAGCAGCAGGGACTTGTAACCACTGAATATATTGAGGGCAGGCAGATTTTGTCTACAAACTTAGTTAACCCAAAGTAACGACAACAAATTAATAGTGGATAAGATATATTAGACTATAAAATATTAAAATGTTATAAATGTTAAGTTAAAAAAAGGGATTATAATGTACCATGGCGAAGGATAATTGTACCAAAATAAATTGAAAAGTTTTGGTATATCCTTCCGTGGGGGATGAATTATGCAACTAAGCCAGGAATTACTGCTCAGGGTACTGTTATACCGACAGTTGCTGGCAGATTATGATGCTACACTTTATAACCACTGCCAAAAGGTTGGTCTCTTGTCCTTTTATATTGCTGAAAAGATCGGTCTTAGTCCCGAAGAGAAAGTGCTCATCACCTGTGGAGCCTTTCTTCATGATTTAGGTAAGGTCGGATTACCTTCCGAATTGGCTTACCGTCAGGTGCCTATGCCCGGAGGTATTTTGGCTGAACACCCTCAGCGTGGGGTACAGTTGATTCAAGAAAATGGTGACGGTGAAATTTTGGCACCGCTTTTACCGCTGATTTTTCATCACCATGAATGTATTGATGGTTCAGGTTATCCCCGGGGGGTTAAAGGGCAAGCTATTCCCTTAGGAGCCAGAATTATTGCTGTGGCCGATGCTATTGATGTTATGTTTACCTGTGCCCATACCTCAGGGCGGTTGCTATCATTTGAGGAATTGCTCGATGAATTACTGCGGGGTGCAGGTAGTCACTATGATGAAAACATTGTACTAGAGCTCATGCGCAATATGTATGAAGTGCGGCTGTTATTCATGATGGGAGTTATGCAATCCGTTAGTGATGAGTTTAGTGAGGAATATCGACGCCATGTGCTGGCTGAGAGTGCCATGAGTGTATCGGTGGACAAAGTTAGCCGGGAAATGGGAGTTTCTACTCGTACTATTTATCGTTACATCAGTAAGTACCTTAAAGATGAAATGATGGTCAGCCGTCGGGGGCGTCCCTCCAAAATTGATCGTGAATTAGAGAATTATATTGATGAACTAAAGACCCGACATCCTAACTATTCAGCGTCTCGTATCTCTCGTTTAATAGAGCAAGAAAAAGGAGTTTCTATTAGTCGGCAGACGGTGTGGCGTTATCTCAAGGAAAAAGAAGGGATAGCTCGGGGAACCGTTGAGATTGCTGCTCAGAGCGAAAGTGAATAATAAATCAAACCAATAAAAAAGGAGCCGCTTGCGGCTCCTTAGTTTTTTAATCAGTAGTTTCGGTTTTAACCGCTGGTGTTGTAACCGATTGGGGATCTGATTTCTGAGTTAGAGTTTGTTTAAGTTGGCCGTAGAGCATTTCAGCTAAACCTATACTGCCTGTTTTAGCTGCATTTTTGGTGACTTCCTGGTCCAGCATACCCTGGAAGATATCTTCGGCTTGGCTACGTCCTAGTAAGGGATTAGGTGGAACAGTAGAGCGCATAGTGCTCATAACCTGGTAGAGAAATACACTCTCCATCTCCTGGCAAGCCGCTTTAAGCTGTTTATCATCCTGAGCCTGGCGAGTTTTATCGAGCACCTGATTGAAGGTGTTCTGTTCTAATTCGGCAGTAGCCTTTTGCTGAGTGGCGATTAGGTTGCTGTTGGAACTCACCGGTGTAATCACGGATTACCTCCTGTTATCGGCGCAGACTGACTGCGGTTTGGAGCATTTCATCTGAAGCCTGGATCACCTTAGAATTAGTATCATACGCGCGTTGGGCAGTGATCAGGTTAACCATTTCTTCGACTATCTGAACGTTTGAACCTTCTAAATAACCGGCCTCCAGATGGGTACTGGCATCACTTTCAGGATCCCATTCAACTGGTTCGCCAGAATTAGCTGACCGATTGAAGAGGTTAGTGCCCAGCTTTTCCAATCCCGCCGGGTTCATAAATTTGGACAATATGAGTTGGCCACCTTCTAAAACAGTATTAGGATCCTCTGCGGTACGATAGGTGATTTTACCGTCTTTATGAATAGCGATATCATATGAGCCCTGGGGAAGCTGCTCCGCACCTAGGTATTTATAACCATCAGCAGTAGTCATATTACCTTGGGCATCAATTTTAATCGCGCCATCTCGACTA
Organism: Methylocystaceae bacterium; assembly: GCA_050259475.1. GTDB lineage: Bacteria > Bacillota > Syntrophomonadia > Syntrophomonadales > JBLNAA01 > JBLNAA01. The sequence goes on along the minus strand of JBLNAS010000125.1, from coordinate 2,880 downwards.
TACACGGGTTCGGGATATCCAGGTACCTCCACTTGAAAGAAGCCATCACCAGCAATCGCTACATCAGTAGGAAGGTTGGTATTTATCATATTGCCTTGTGAATAAACGGAGTAAATAGCAGATGGTTTTACCCCAAGCCCGACGATGATGCCGGTGGGGGGGATAGTATCGGAATTAGCCGCTTGGGCTGGTTGACGAATGGTCTGATAGAGCAGATCTTGAAATTCCACTCGGGATTTTTTAAAGCCATTAGTGTTAACATTTGACATGTTATGGGCAATGTTGTCCACGTTAAGTTGTTGGGCATACATACCCGTGCTCGCGGTATAGAGAGACCTAATCATTATTTCTTTCCCCCAGTCAATTTGGGTTAATCAAACGCCCCATCCTTAAGGGGCATTTGATTTAACGCTCGCGGCGCGATGCACACAAAATGCACAAGGTAAGCGCTAAAGCGCCACATTTTGGCGCACAATTCGCGCAAGCGCTCATTGAATATTAGAAATGCATCAGTCGGTCAGCATTTCTTAAAGGGCTTCTCCATAGGCGAGACCGGCCCTATGGTTGTTATCGAAAATAACTAGTACTATCTTTAATATAAATTAGAAAAAAATTAGTCTAATAGTGATGAAAAGGCAGAACAGAATTGCCGCTTCCTGGCTAAAAGCGTAGAATTAGGACAAGGGTGCGTAAGAGGAGGGATATAGATGTTCGGGATATTAGGGAATATTGGTCCATGGGAACTTATTCTCATTTTGGCGATTGCTCTTATCGTGGTCGGGCCAGGTAAACTACCGGAAGTCGGTAAGTCAATCGGTAGGGCTTTAACGGAGTTCAAAAAAGCCACCACCGATGTCAAAAAAGAGGTCCAGGATGCAGTAGGAGTCGATGAATTGAATGATTTAACCAAGAAGTTATAATAAGCCAGTTGACATGGCTGGGAGCCAAGTGATATCTTGTTCAATAATATAATTGCATAACGGTTTTACTGATCTTATCAAGAGTGGTGGAGGGACTGGCCCGATGAAGCCCGGCAACCGCCCAATTTTGGGAATGGTGCCAATTCCTGCGGGATTTAAATCCTGGGAGATAAGAGGGGTTACTGGATAGAAATATCTGACCTCTTCCTCTGGGAAGAGGTTTTTATTTTGTGAGAATTGAGGTGTTGCAGATGCAAAAACTACTAGCCGCTTTAAATGATAGGATACTAATGCTCGATGGAGCCATGGGCACCATGCTGCAGCAAAATGGTTTAAAGCCCGGCGAGTGCCCGGAACTTTTTGGCATAGAAAACCCAGGATTGCTGGAGGGTCTCCATCGGCTCTATATCGAAGCTGGTTCGGATATCATTCAGACTAATACCTTTGGTGGCAATCGCTTTAAGTTATCGGAATATGGTCTGGAAAGTCGGGCGGCAGAAATAAATACTGCCGCGGTGAAGATTGCCCGGCAAGCGGTGGGCAGCCAAGGCTGGGTAGCGGCTTCAATTGGACCTAGTGGGCAATTACTTAAACCGATGGGGCAGGTCGACTTCGACCAGTTATATCTAGCTTTTAAAGAACAAATTGGTGCCGTTGCTGATGCGGGTGCTGATATCATTTCCATCGAAACGATGACTGATATTGGGGAATTACGTGCAGCAGTGATTGCTGCGCATGATGTCTGCGACTTACCGGTTCTAGCTCACCTTACTTTTGAGGAAGGTGGCCGCACTATGATGGGTACTGACCCGGTGACGGCAGCGATTATTCTGGAAGCACTCTCACCTCTGGCTATGGGGGCCAATTGCTCTGGGGGAGCTGAGGAATTACTCCCTTTGATTGCACAAATGAGTAAACATACGAACTGCTATATCTCAGTTGAACCAAATGCAGGGTTGCCAAAATTGATAGATGGACAAACGGTATTCCCTGATAGTCCTGATATGATGGCGCAGTGGGCTTTACGCTTGCGGGAAGCGGGGGCTAATATAATTGGCGGTTGCTGTGGTAGCACTCCCGAACATATCAGGGCAATGGCGCAAATGTTAAAAGGATTGCCTCCGGTCAAAAGGGTTGGAATTAAACAACGGGCTTTAGCTTCGCGTACGGCAACGGTATTTATTGATCAGGGTAACCTCAAGTTTATCGGAGAACGCATTAACCCGACTGCCCGTAAAAAGTTGGCTGCTGATATTAAAACTGGGCAAATGGGTATGGTAGTTGAGGAAGCCCGGAAACAGGTAGCCGCAGGAGCACCCATCCTCGATGTAAATATGGGAGTTCCCGGTATCGATGAACCCGCTACCATGGCTCGAGCGGTGGAACTAGTGCAGAGCGCAGTTACGGTACCGCTAGCCTTAGATACCACTAATCCAGCCGCCCTGGAAGCAGGGCTCAAGACATTTGTCGGGCGAGCATTAATTAATTCCACTACTGGTGAAAGCAAGGCTTTAGCTATTATACTGCCCCTGGCCAAGAAATATGGCGCGGCGGTTTTAGGTTTGTGCCTGGATGAGAGTGGTATTCCAGACGATGCAGCGGGCAGAATGGAGATTGCTCGTAAGATTTACCACCGCGCCAAGGATTATGGCTTGCGGGATGAGGATATATATTTGGATGGTCTGGTCAAGACGGATAGTGCTGAGCAAGGCCAGGTAATGGAGACCTTAAAGACGATTACGGCTATCAAGGAAGAACTAGGGGTAGGCACGGTTTTAGGGGTATCAAATGTATCCCATGGCTTACCGGCTCGCGAGCTATTGAATTCCGCCTATTGGGCTATGGCATGGGCGGCGGGGCTTGACCTCCCAATCATGAATCCCTTTGATGAACGGATGCAGGAAGTAACTAGGTCGGCTGGAGTCTTATTAAATCGGGATGCTTATGCTGCTTCCTTTAT
>JBLNAS010000124.1:0-3272 GCA_050259475.1 Methylocystaceae bacterium | reverse complement strand
ACTAAGCGGGTGAGTTAATAACCTATGACCTTGTAGTGTCATTTCCAGCACCGTTTGCAAAACCTGTTCAATGCTACCTTCGACCTTAATTAGTGGGTAGCCTAAATCACCGACTAATTCATTGTTAGTAACCAGGGAAAAGCGATTGTACATTATTAACCATCACCCCCATATCTTTTTACAATTGCCTTATTATTCTTCCAGATTGGGTATAAAAAAACAGGACACAGGAATTATAATCCCCGTGCCCTGTTGCTTTTTAAACCTGAGAGATTCATAAGCTTAAAGCTCACTTGCTCCTTCGGTGTCATTACGACTTTCCAGGGCTGCGTCTGTTAACCGGTCCTTTTACCTGAGAGGTTCATCACAAACGCACGGCTGCGTTTGAACTTGCGCCTTCGGTCCAGCTTGGTAGCCGTTTCTCCCGGTTACATCATTCGCCATATTTTTTATTCTATGTTTATTGTATACACATTACCGAAGAATCTGTCTATAAGGAATTTTCGACTTCGGCAACCACCTTTTCATAAATCAACTTACCTTCGCTAGTTAGGGAAGTAATCTCTTGCCGAGCCTGTTCCACATAAACCTGATCTTTAATGCTGCCCAGGTTGATCATGACGTTAAGCAGTGCGCTTTTCAAGCCACACCAGGCGGAATGAGCGGCAACCCCGACATCGCTGGCTGCATTTTTATTACCCTTGGCAAAAGCCTCCGGGCACAGTTTTAATATATGCAGACATTCCTTGGCTACTAACATCGGCACATCAGCAGCAGCCTTATAAGCAATCTGGATAGCAGTGGTGCGAGCCGCCTTTTCCTCATCACTTGCTTTGGGCAACTTAAAAGCTGCCATAACTTGGGTGAAAACCTCGGTGTCAACATCCATAAGCCGCACCAATTCTCGGGCACTGGCCGCCGCCTGCTCACCGAGGTTTTTAATGGCATCTTCAACCTCCTCGTAGCCCTTCTTACCCACCGTCAACTCACCAACCATACTGAGCAAGGCTGCGCCTTGGGAACCAGAGAGAGCCGCCACACTCCCGCCACCTGGAGCCGGTGAATTTGAAGCTAACTCAGTTATATAACCTTTAACCGGCAATTCTGCTAACATCGAATTCTACCTCCCTATACCAGGTCAACCAGATGGTTTTCGATAATCTGCGCCCGGTCAAAGTTCTCTAATCCCAGGTAGAATTCAGCTACCTTAACTAAGGCTTCTTGGGGTAGGGTACCTACTAATTGGCTGCCTACCACGGGCACGCCATAACGGGCGGCTTCCATTTTAACCAGCTCAAAAGCCCGATAAATGGGAGTTGCATCCGTGTCAAACATATTCATCGAAACCGCTACCTGTTTTCTCTCTTCGAAGGGTAAGCCAATGGCTCGTATAGTGGAAAAGCCACCGCTCGGGCCTCTGACTGCTTTGGCTATCATCTTAGCTAAAGCCAGATCCTCAGTTCCCAAAATTACATTAACCGCTACTAGGCCACTGGTCGCAGCACTTACAATCGTCGCCCCGGCAGTGGCATGCAGAGCGGCAGGTCCCAAATCGGGAGCCCTTTCCGGTAGGTGGGCAACTTCCTTGAGCCCCTCATACTGCCCTTTGCGGATGAAATCCAGGCTCTTGCGATCATTGTTACGGGCATTCTCTCCCGAGAAAAATACCGGTACCTGATAGCGTCTAAAAACTTCCTGGCCAATTTCTTCGGCCAAGGCTTTGGTTTCTTCTAGATTAATCCCGGTTAAAGGGAAGAGGGGAATCGTATCCTGTGCACCAATGCGAGGATGGCTGCCCTTTTGCTCATTCATATTAATCAATTCATAGGATTTACCCGCCATCTGTAATAGGCACTCCTTTAATGGTTGCGGACGGCCAATGACTTCGACCACGGTGCGGTTAAAATCAGGATCGGGAAAATAGCTAATAAGTTTAACTCCATCAACGTTCCTGAAAACTCCGACTACTGCCTCAATTACCTCTTTATCCCGGCCATTACTGAAATTCGGTACGGCATGAATATATTGTGCCACGACTGGTGCCTCCTTAAATACAATTTTTACCTGTCGCCCCTATTAACCGAGGGCATGGATTTTATTTTAATAACGCAATATTCGTGCCAGATTTAGTGAGCTCATTATTACCGTCTTTTTGGTAATAAGATAAATAGCAGCGGCAATTTTTGCCGGTTACCCGAGCAACTTTTGCCGTTTAAGCGTACATTCTTTCATTTCCTACTTTGGCAATAACGCCATAGCGCGGATCGGTGAACCGCTACCGCCACGAATATTAAGTGGTAGACCAAAGTAGAGGAAGCGTTTGCCCGCTACTTTGTCCAGGTTACAGTAGTGCTCACTATTGGTAATGGTCTCGTATTCCATACAGACCTGATGTCCCGAGAAATTTAGATCATCAGGGGTTAAATCAATTGCTGGTGCATCAATACCCATATTTACCACGCCTTGCTCAGCTAACCAGGCAGCACAATCATAGGAAACCCCGGTATAACCAGCATCAGTATAATCTGGGGTGCCGTAGGTGCGATCATAGTGACCCGTCCACAACAGCACGATGTCACCCTGGCGGATTTCCAGCCCTGCCTTATTTAGAGCTGCCTGAATATCTTCCTTTTCAATATATTTTGGATACCTGACACTGTTCATATCTATGCAGATGGCATCACCAAAGAAGTATTCCAGCTGCATCTGATCGATAGTTGCACCTTCAGGTTTCATTTCCCAAATGGCATCAACATGAGTTCCTGCATGCTCGCTCAAAAGTAAATTGCGAGCTGAAAAGCCTAACGTTGGGCTTCCAGTAGCTTTCTGATTAGCTTCATGGGTTTGATTAACCATTATAAAGGTCTTTTGATGGATACCAAACACCGACATTCCCTGATAGATCTCCTGGGTAATGTTTACGATCTCATATTGTTGATTGAAATTACGCGGATCGATCTTTAACATGCGAACACTCTCCTCTACTTTTAATATTAGCGGCTCAGGTGCTATTAGCTTCCCGGCAGTGACGTCAAACATAGGTGGCTGTACGGGGACATTCCCTCCACCGGTTTCTGCGTGAGCAAAACCGACAAGGGGGAGGGTGTGTCCCCCTAACCTTAAGAGGGACGTTAATAGTGCCCGTAGCCGCTTAACGTGTAAACTGGGTCAAGCGTCTCAACGGTTAACCACTGCACTTAAGTTGGTATTTCCACAACTCATCAATTAGTTAACCGTTTACTCCACTACTACCGGTATTACGCGGTAGTTAT
>JBLNAS010000123.1:0-3236 GCA_050259475.1 Methylocystaceae bacterium | reverse complement strand
TAATCGGTTAAACCCACACGATGTAGTTAAATGGCATTATCACCTACGGGGGGGAAAACATGTCTCTACGAACCAAGACTATTTACATGATTACCCTGATAATACTGTCGATGCTTGTTTTTATCGGTATCTTTTCTAGTACAGTCACTCGTCAGGGTTTTGAACGTCTCGAACATGACCAGGTTAACCAGCTACTAGCTCAAGGTAACGAGGTTATCAATGATGACCAAAATAAGCTGCTGGAAACCGTTAAGGATTGGGCTTTCTGGGACGATACATATGCCTATATGGCAAACCATAACATCGAGTATGAAAAATCAAATATTACCCCCTCAACTTTTGCTAATATCCGATTAAATCTGATGGTTTTACTGGATAAGTCCGGGAAGCCAATTCTAATTAGATTTTATGATTTGCAGCAAAACAGGTTTATTCCAGTCCCAGCTTCGCTTTTCGGACATTTGAAACCGAGTGAATCGATTACAAAACCAGGAGAACAAGTTTTAAATTACAATGGCATCCTGGTTTTGCCTGAGGGACTAATGATGATGGCCGCCAGACCCATCTTGAACAGTGAGGCAAGCGGGGTGGCACGCGGCACTTTGATTTTAGGGAGATACCTCGAAGTTAAGAGTCTTAAAGAGTTGTCTACGGCCCGAAAAGTGACCTATGAATTGATCCCCTTACCCAAGTTTCAAAAGGCCGAGCCTAACCTGGCCCGAAGCCTATCTGAAGCTTCTAACCATACCGTCCAACGCAGCCTGAATTCCAGTATAATCGATGGTTTTCGATGGCTGCCCGATATATATAAGCAAAAGGCGGTAGTTCTATCAGTCCATGCGCCCCGTACCGTCACCCGGCAAGGTGCACAAACAATTCAGCAGTTTATGTGGTTGTTAATTTTGTGTGGGTTGGTTATTTTACCGATCACTATTCAAATCCTCGATCATTCTGTCCTTCGCCGTATTAGTAACCTAAGCGCTCAGATACTTAATATAGGTGCCAGTCATAACCTAAAAGCCAGGTTAAGGCTTTCTGGGCATGATGAGATAGCTACTCTGGGTAATTCGGTTAACAATATGTTGGCTTCCCTTCAGAATTATCAGGAAAATGAAGAGCATTATCAGCAACTACTCCACTTACTTCATCATGAACAACAAAGTTTGCTTAATATAATTGAGTTCCTACCAGATGCTACCGTGGTAATCAATCAAGATCATAAAGTGGTGTCCTGGAATCGAGCCATGGAGGAATTAACCGGTATTAGCCAAAAGCAAATGCTTGGCCAAAGTAGCGGTCAATATGCCCAATTGTTATATGGTGAGCAACGCCCGACCCTACTTGACTTAATTTCCACCCCATCTAAAGATATAGCCGAGTACTACCCTGAGCATCGAGCTAATGGAGAAGCAGTGTATGCAGAAACCTATATTCCAAGTGTATATGGCGGGCGAGGTGCTTATTTATGGAAGAAAGCTGCGCCCTTACGTGACGATGCAAATAACCAGATAGGTGCGATTGAGTCTATTCGTGATATCTCTGATCGTAAAACTATGGAAAACCAACTACGCTTTTTAAGCCTTTATGATCCCCTGACTAGACTACATAACCGTCTCTACTACCAACAGGAACTATCCCATTTAGCTTATGCCGACACCAGGTTATTTAGCGTGGTGGTCTGTGACGTGGATGGCTTAAAGATAGTTAATGATTCTATGGGTCACATCGTGGGTGACCGCTTGTTACAGGGAGCCGCCAAGGTACTGCGCCTAAGCTTTGAGGATCTAGGGGTAGTGTGCCGGATAGGAGGAGATGAATTTGCGATCATCTTATCCGGAGTCGACAGTGCACAAATTTCGGATAGGCTCGTTGCGCTGGAACAAGAAATCATCCTATTTAATCAGCAGAATCCTGATCTAAACCTTAGCATCTCTAGTGGTTTTGCGGTTAGAACCGATAATAACGTATCAATCGATGAAGTCATCAAGGAAGCCGATCGTAATATGTATCGCCAGAAGCTTCATCATAGCCAAAGTGCCCGTAATACTGTGGTTAGAACTTTAATGAAAGCATTGGGAGCGAGGGACATTATAACTGAGGCTCACGCTAGTCGGTTAGCAAAAGAGATGGAATTAGTGGCCGGGGCTATGGGATACCCTTCTCACCGAATGCCCGATCTCATGCTTCTCGGACAATTCCACGATGTCGGTAAAGTTGGCATCCCAGATGCTATTTTATATAAACCGGCTATTCTTACCCCTGAAGAATATGCAGAGATGCAGCAACACAGCGAAATCGGATACCGGATTGCAATGTCTGCTCCGGAATTAGCACCGATTGCCCGTTTGATTTTGACCCATCATGAACATTGGGATGGCAATGGTTATCCACTGGGACTAAAGGGTGAAGACATACCTATTGAATGCCGCATTCTTGCGTTAGTAGACGCTTATGATGCCATGACTAATGATCGTCCCTACCGCAAGGCGATGGATAAACAGCTAGCGATGAATGAGATAAGTCGTTATGCCGGGACCCAGTTTGACCCAATAATTGCTAAGAAATACCTAGAAATCCTGGAGGGTTCCAGATGATAATGAGCTAATTAACTACCCACTATTTATTATTCTTGCTCACTGGTAGCTAATTAGCTATTTCTACCAAGACCTATAATCACGCGTATACTAGCCCACAACCAAACCAAGAATAGTAATACCAGCTTATAGCCACATATACCTGATGTTTGAATAAAATCAGTCTAACTCCAAATAATATATTTGTGGAATTACCCAAAATACTCGACTTTAAAGGAGAATTGAGCATGAAACCTAATCCCGATGACCGTAGTGACAATGTTGAAAGAATACAACATAACATTAACCACACCATCGAAAACATTCGACTTGCGGAAGATGTAATCGCTTTTACCGACGATCCTAAAAAGAAAAAGGACTTGCAGGAAAAGAACGAGCGAAGAGAAGAAGCTCTAAATTCCATGCGAGTTGAAATTAGGGACGAAGCTAATGATCGGGAGGAAGGCTACGAATAATACTACCTACTACTCCTATTAACATCCAAATAATATAACAAGGCTCCCAGATCTCTTCTGGGAGCCTTGTTATATTATTTGGTCTACTCACCCGAAACCAGGTGAATTTCAGTTAACCAGTTAAATATTAATAGCTCCTGAACCCATTTTTTATGATCATATTTTCCCATCATAATCACCAGTAACC
>JBLNAS010000122.1:0-3176 GCA_050259475.1 Methylocystaceae bacterium | reverse complement strand
AAAGCTGGAATATAGCTATTCCAGTTATTATACTCGTTCCTAACAGCACCCCTAAAAATTCATTGCCGATACCATAATATCTGGCACCGACCATCGGGTCATAACCCAAAGCCGAGAATCTAATTAGGTTAGTGCCGGTTAGGATATCTAAGTCAAGCACTATCATAGTTATTAAAGACATGAGTAAAAATACCCGGTACGGTCGACTTTTGGTACCTAGATATGCCAGACCGGTAACCAAAGCAGTGATAATTATAACCATTAAAATATACTGCCATTCCCGGTTAAGAGGGATCAGGGGCATAAGCAGTAGAACTAAAGGAATAACTACCAACATGCATACTAATGGCATAACTAAACCACGTAATACTGGCCATGCCAGTACCGCTAGCAAGGCTAACGCAATAACAATAATCTGCAACACCACATATCCCTTAACGAGTGGCACCCGTAACCGGTTAACTAACGCGGTCTTAGCCCCCAACTCCTGAGCAGCACTAAGATGATCACTGCCTGCAATGGCTAATGTAGACAACGGGCGGCCGACCATAATCCCATTAGGCATCGGCAACTTCAAGAATTGGATTATGGTTGGTGCTATATCAGTATTGGCTACTATGTAAGGTCGACGCGTGGCTGCTGAGTAAAGGGCCTCGGCACCATACCCAGGTCCTTTGGCGATTACTGGGGTAAAGCTGTTTTTCTTTTCTGACCCCTTCATTGATGCTGAGGGTGATATCACCAACAAAAGGTCTTGCGGCATCACTTGGGGTGACACACTACTTACAAATTGATCGATTTCATGAAGCTGCTTTTTACGCTCGGCTGCTTCCATACTGGGAACTGCCTGATCTGCTTTTTCGAGGCGCGCTAGATTAGACAGTTCTATTATTATTAGCTGTGCTCCCTCACTAAGGTTAGGGAGGTTTCGAAGGATAAAGGGATAATTAGTTTGGGTGGTAACAAAACTATCAACGGCCTTGGTACTGGTCCTGGTGCCGACATCCCCCAATGCTACTCTCCCCCGTGCATCCATACCAATAACTGCCGCCATGCGGGACAGTTCGCCATTAATATCACCATTGCCGATAACAGATACTTTTAGCCCCTGTTTGCGCAGCACTTCACCTAGTGCTCCTAATTGTGTATTAACGTTGGCCTCAGCCAATAGTTGTTGCAATTGTGGGAGATTAACCAAAACCACAGAACTTTTACCGACCTGGTTGCCGGTCAAATTCTGATATAGTTGTCCCGCCGTTTGATTGCGGCCGGGAACCGTAGAATTAACATTGTAAGCCCATATATGTAAGTATCCCGCTTGTGCCAGATTACCCGCGCCGATGGTCAAAGCCCCATCTTCCGTGGTACCACTGCCCAAAGTCCGGTTGCTTTGCAGCCCTACCGCACCTTGATGAGCCAGATCATAGAGGTGCGGCGTGTCAGCACGATTAATGTCATCTATCGATAATTTGTCAATAACGAATAAATATACTTTAGCCGGGGGGTTGTCTGCAGCCTGACTAACATTGGTCAGACCAAACAAGGCAATTAGTATAAGACACATGACTAAGAGCACCCGTTTTACCACGATTTATGCTCCTCCTTGCCAAAATTAACCGGGTAATCTTAATCTATTATAAATTATTGTGGATAATATTGGTGGCAATAACCGATGTTCGCTAAATTTTAAACCCCTACGGAAGGGGTTTATTGCCAGCTGCCAAAATACTCGGCTATTCAATATTCATCATCTTATCAAGCGCAGCTCGGCCATCGCGCATGATCTGGGGCAAAACTTCGACCTCCGGCTCCATATATAAAAGAGCGTCGCGAACTTTAGACAGGGTGGTTGCCTTCATATTGGGACAGATAAGCTCAGAAGCAGCTAGATAAAAGCTTTTCTCAGGGTACAGCATCTGTAACCTTTCTACCAGGCCGACTTCAGTACCAATAATAAATTCCTTCACTTCAGAGGCACCAATATGTTTAACCATTCCCGTAGTGCCCAAAGCCTGATCAGCCACCTTTACTACTTCCGGGTCACACTCCGGATGGACTAATACCTCGGCTGCTGGATGGGCCTTTCGGGCCGCTTTAATATCATCTACTCCCAATTTGGCGTGGGTGGGACAATATCCTGGCCATAATTTCATATGACTACCAATCTTATTATTTATGAAGCTTCCCAAGTTACGGTCAGGTAAAAATAAGATCTCCTGATCCGAAGGTAGGCTTTCCACCACTTGACGAGCATTGGCCGAGGTACAGCAGATGTCGGTCAGTGCTTTTACTTCAGCGGTAGTATTAATATAGGAAACCACTAAGGTGTTAGGATGTTCTTCTAAATAGGCGGCAAGCTGCTTGGCATCTACCATATCAGCCATCGGACATCCTGCTTCCACTTCCGGCAGCAGAACTTTCTTATCCGGATTAAGTATTTTAGCAGTCTCTGCCATAAACCGGACGCCAGCTAACACAATTACCGAAGCTGTGCTTTCCTGTGCCCAACGGGCTAATTGAAAAGAATCACCTACTTGGTCGGCTACTGCCTGCACCTCCGAACGCTGGTAACAATGGGCAAAGATAACCGCGTCACGATCCTTCTTCAATTGAGCAATCTCGGCCGCTAATGCCTGTTGCCGGGAAGTTTCAATTCCCCAGGCAATCTTTTCATTTACTGTCTTATTAGCTAATTCCATATATGCCTCTTCTCTCAACTTTTATTTCTTAATCATATTTACTTACTCATAATAAAGATTACAAAAGCACTAGGATTTTTTCAAGCCTGACTCAACCATTGACTCCTACTTAATATGTGCTGCGGAACTAGATTTCACCCATATAAAGGTTACATATTACCCGCTTGCCCGGCAAAAATAAAACCACCTCAGATAATAAGTATTAAGGAGTGATCAGAATGGTAATGGAAACTAATAAAAAAGGGGCTACCAATATAAAGAATTCCTTATCGGGTACTGACCATTTATTAGAACATAGCCTAACCCAAAAGGAATTACAGTATTTATGTAATGAAGGAGGTAAGACCACTCCCTCCTCTGTCGACAGTGAAATCGATCCTGATATCGAAGCCTATTAGAGGTTTGCTAGTGTCACCTCTATCACCTTGCTCAATTTGAGCGAAGACGCACAATTTCATTATAGATACTATAAGCTAT
>JBLNAS010000121.1:0-9549 GCA_050259475.1 Methylocystaceae bacterium | reverse complement strand
TGGCCCTCCTATCATTAGCTTCCGGGAGTAGCCTAATGGTAGAAACCATTTTTGAAAACCGCTTTATGCATGTTAGTGAATTGCGACGTATGGGAGCCGATATCCGAGTAGAGGGTCGTGTGGCTATAATTCGAGGTAAGCCCGCCTTGCAAGGAGCAGTGGTCTCCGCTAGCGATCTTAGAGCGGGAGCCGCACTAGTGCTAGCTGGGTTAGCAGCTGAAGGAGAAACCCGGGTTGAAAACATTTACCATCTTGACCGAGGTTATGAACGATTAGAAAAGAAATTAAAGCAGTTAGGGGCAATCATAACCCGAATAGATCAATAGAAATTAGGGGGCGGTGATAGAAAGTCACCGCCCCCTAAAATATTCGGGTATGGCACCGATACTAAATCCGTTATAATGCAATTATATGTACGCTATGCGGTTAAGAAAGAGGATAATTAATGAGCAAAGCCGCAACCAGAAAACGGAGAGAATTAGGTCTACCAGTGGCACTTTTCGTAGCCTTGGTAGCTTTATATTTTTTTCTGCACAGTTCGCTCTTCAATATCACCAGTATTGAAGCTACTGGACAAAAGACCTTGAAGGGGCAAGAAATAACGGCGTTGTCAGGTCTGGTTACCGGTGGTAATATATTCGAAGTGGATACCGAAAAAAGTTCCCAAAGCGTAAAAAGTCACCCCCGAGTTAAAGACTGTGAAGTGGTGCGGCATCTTCCTTCACGGCTGGAAGTCAGAGTGGTGGAAAGGACGCCTTGGGCGGTGGTGCCTACGAATAATGAATTTCTGCTGGTTGATGAGCAGGGTGTAGTAATAGAAAAACTAAGTGATTGGCCACCACAGCAGGTGCCGGTGGTAACAGCCGACCTAAATTCCGGGGCCATTAAACTGGGACAGAAAATTAATGGCATTGCTACGGTTTACCGCATTGTCCAAGCCTTACCAGTGAATAAGTTAACCGTTTCAGAGTATCATTATGATACTACTAGTCATGAGGTGCTAATCTACACTTTGACGGGAACTGAAATCCGGGTCGGTGACGCGAGCAATCTTAAGGGAAAGGTGGCAGCGTGGCCAGAAGTTATTAAGTTATTAAACAACCCGAGGCAACCGGTAGCCTATATTGACCTTAGGTTTAAGGGACATCCGGTTATTAAATATAAAGGCAGCATATAGAGGTGAACAAATGAAACCCAAAGGTATTATGTATTCAATGGCAATCGTCTGCCTACTCCTGGGAATAATGATCGCTATGCAATTTCGGGGTAACCAGAGTAATCCGGATAACATACCTTTAAGGCGGGCTCAGGATTTAACTGTGGAATTGGATAAGATGTCCCAAGAAAGGGACGCCTTAGCTGAAGAAGTGGTTAAGTTAAGAGAGAAGGTCAATAAAGGTGACGTTACTGGCTTAGGCGATGAGCTGGAGAAGGCGAATATGGCTGCTGGTTTATTACCAGTTCATGGGGCGGGAGTGGTACTTACGCTCAATGATAGTAATCATGTATTACAGCCAGGGGAAGACCCGAACTTATATCTTATTCATGATGAAGATTTGCTCAAGATGGTCAACGAACTTAGAGCTGCTGGTGCTGAAGCGATTTCTGTTAATGAAGAACGACTAACTGCCAACTCCGAAATTAGGTGCGCTGGTACCACAATTTTAGTTAATGTGACTAAAATCGGGCCACCTTTTGTTATCGCGGCGGTAGGGGATCCGGAAACCCTGGAACGTTCCCTAAGAATTAAAGGTGGCTGGCTAAGCACCTTAGAAATCTGGGGGATCAATGCGCAGATTGAAAAATCTAATGAGGTTAAAGTTCCCGCCTACCGAGGCAGTATTAAATTTGAGTTTGCTAAGCCGACCAAAGTAACCGAAGGGTGATGACATAGATGTGGGTATTGGCCTTCTTTTGTCTGATGTTTGGAATCTTTATTGGTTTCCAAGTTCCGATTGCTATACCGTTAGTTCTGACTAAATATGTTTCGGTGGCGATCTTAGCTGCTATGGACTCGGTTTTTGGTGGTATCAGATCCTATATGGATGATGTTTTCGACAACAATGTGTTCCTGACCGGATTTTTTACTAATGCCTTACTGGCAGCCGGGTTAGCTTACCTGGGAGATCGGTTGGCGGTCGATTTATATCTAGCGGCAGTAGTTGCTTTTGGAGTAAGGATATTTGAAAATCTAGCGATAATACGTCGTTATTTGATAAAAAAATGGCAATAATGTTTTCTTCCAAATAAAGGAAATTGATGATGGTTGGTCAAACTAAGCATTATTCCTTTATTTATGGGAGGAAATACATGACCAGAAATTTTATTTGCGCCGTTGATATCGGCAGTTCGCGTATTAAAGCTGCCGCAGGTGAGGTATTGCCTGAACAGCGAATCAATGTTTTGGGAATTTGCTCGACGCCTTCTACTGGTATTCGTCGGGGAACCGTTATAGATGCTCCGGCCACAGCGGAATCCATCGATACGGTATTAAATGAATTGGAACACCTGACGGGCATTCCCATCAATGAAACCCGAGTTTGTTTTTCCGCCCCCAGCCTTTTCTCCTTTATTAACCGAGCAGCAGTGGCGGTCTCTAATCCGGGCGGGGAGATATCTTCCCCGGATCTGGAACGTTTATTAAAATCTGCTCGCATGGTTAATATCCCCCCCACTCATTCGATGGTTCATCTTTTGCCGCGCCATTATACTATTGACGGGATGGAAGGTGTCCATGAACCAGCCGGAATGGTTGGGCATCGTTTGGAAGCGGAAGTGCTAATCATAGCGGTGGCTACCAGTTTTCTTCAAAACCTGGTTAATACTTTAAATCGGGCCGGGGTCAAAGTACGAGATTTGGCCATTGCTTCTTTTCTTTCCGCTGAAGCAGTGCTGGCTCCCTCGGAAAAGGATATGGGGGTAGTATTGATCGATATCGGGGGAGGAACCACTGATCTAGCGGTCTACAGTAAGGGAGCCCCTTTACTTACTGCCGTGTTACCACTAGGTGGTGAACATATCACTAATGACTTAGCTATCGGTTTGCGAACAACGGCAGCGGAAGCTCGTAATCTTAAAGAAAAGCATGGCTGTTGTGCAATAAAACTGGCTGACGAACAGGACATACTCAGTGTTACTAGTATCTACGGCAAGGAAAGCCGACTTATTTCTGAACAGACGCTGGCTTCAATTATGGCACCTCGAGTGGAAGAATTGATGCAATTTATTGCGGAGGAGCTAGATAAAGCGGGCCTTAACGATCGTTTGCCTGGAGGTGCGGTTTTTACAGGCGGCAGTGCAAAATTAAAAGGAATCCTTGAGGTGGGTGAAGAATACCTAGAGATGAACACCCGGATTGGATACCCGGAAAATATTTGGGGTGATTTTGAATACCTGAAAAACCCTGAGTATTCTGCCTTATTAGGTGCCCTGCTGTTTGGTAGCCGAGCTAAGGAAATGGTAGCTCAGGATAATCGTGAAGTAGCACATTTTAGCAAGTACCTGGAGAAGGTTCTGGATAAATTTATGTATTTCTTAAAATAAGGAGGGCATGGGCCGAAGTGTTGGAGTTTGATATGGAAATGCATCAATTAGCGGACATAAAGGTCATCGGTGTTGGCGGTGGTGGTAATAATGCTATTAACCGCATGATCGACGCCGGGCTGAAAGGGGTCGAGTTTATTGCGGTAAACACTGACGCCCAAGCACTATACATTTCGCGGGCTGACCGCAAGATACAGATAGGTGAAAAGCTAACCAAAGGTCTTGGTGCTGGTGCTAACCCTGAGGTAGGTAAAAAGGCGGCCGAAGAAAGCCGTGATGATATTAAGAAGGCGCTGCAGGGTGCTGATATGGTTTTTGTTACCGCTGGTATGGGTGGCGGTACCGGAACTGGTGCAGCACCAGTTATTGCTGAAGTGGCCAAGGAAATGGGAGCTTTAACCGTTGGAGTAGTAACCCGACCATTTCTCTTTGAAGGTAAAAAGCGGCGTGATCAGGCAGGCAAAGGTATTGGTGACCTTAAGGCCAAAGTTGATAGCTTAATTACTATTCCTAATGATCGGTTACTACAGGTGGTCGATAAGAATACTTCTATAAACGAGGCTTTTCGTACTGCTGATGATGTGCTGCGGCAAGGGGTGCAGGGCATATCTGATCTCATATCGGTACCTGGCCTAATTAATTGCGATTTTGCTGATGTTAAAACCATAATGCAGGAAACTGGTTCAGCTCTGATGGGTATTGGCGTAGCTACTGGTGATAATCGAGCGGCGGAAGCAGCAAGGTCAGCTATCTCTAGTCCGCTGCTTGAGACCTCAATTGAAGGAGCCCGGGGAGTACTTTTTAACATTACTGGTGATGCCAACCTGACCCTATTTGAGGTCAATGAAGCGGCCGAAATTATCGCTCAAGCTGCTGATCCTGATGCTAACATTATCTTTGGTGCGGTGATTGATCCCTCATTGGATAGCGAAGTTCGGGTAACGGTAATAGCTACTGGTTTTGACCGTGATCTGGGGGAATCAAGGGGACTGCCTTCCTTGGAGCGGACTAACTCCTTTTTGAATACGCAGGATTTGGAGATACCAGCTTTCCTGCGCCGGGGAAAATAGGGTTAATTAATATTGTGTTAATCAAAGGACTGCCGGTTGAACATACATCGGGCAGTCCTTTGTTGTCGTATATCATCATTGAGTGTCACCAGCAGACTAAAAGTACCGATGTGAAGCAGCCATAAAACCTGGAACGGGACTTTCTTATGTAGCCCCATGATAGCAAAAAGGTAATAAAAGGTTATAATACCTAAGAAGAAGTGCTAGAGTAGTGGTTTCATTGTCAATTGTTGAAAGGGAGTACACAATGTACTTATATAAACCTCGAGACCAGGTCTTATTTTATTTGCATCCGGTTAGCCTTACCTTGTTAACGTTGGTACTTGTGGTATCATCATTTTTATTAGCTCAGCCGCTGCTGCTGGCAGGCTTGCTGGTGGCAGTTTGTTTGGATCTTTGGTCGGCAGGGCTGGGAAACCAAGCTAAAGCCTATTTTAATATGGGTTTGTTTATGGCGGGCTTCATCATTTTGATTAACTTACTTTTTAATCACCACGGGAGCACAGTCATCTACCGCCTACATTGGGCTGGGATTGGAGAACTCAATTTTACGCTTGAAGTGTTGGTGTTTGCTGTGGCTATGTCCCTTCGTTTGCTAATTATGCTGGAGGCCTTCTGTCTATTTACCTACTTAGTTAATCCCGATCAGATAGTAAAGTACCTTTCGCGCTGGGGAGGTAATACAGCATTAGCATTGGCAATTACCCTCCGTCTCTTGCCGGGGTTGGTTACCAAAGCGGTAACTATCCGAGAAATTCAATCCTGCCGAGGAGTAGAATGGGACAACGGAGGAATTATAAAGAAGCTTCAGAATAGCCTGCCCTTAATGGCGGTATTATTAGGGGACAGTTTAGAGGGATCTATGCAATTAGCACAGTCACTGCAGACCCGAGGCTTTGGAGTTGGTAAACGTGTGATCTATAATATGGCCTTCTGGTCGTTGCAGGATACTATCTTTTCGGCCATAACCCTGGTGGGAATGAGTCTGGTAGTAGCACTAACCCTTAATGGTCAAGGCGGTTTCGTTTTTTACCCGCAATTGGAGCCAGTGTTTTCTCCTGGTATGCTCTATGCAACCTTGAGTGTGATGCTGACTTTTAGTTATCCGGCAATATTAAGCGGAGGATGGCGTTTATGGCATTCTTGGAAATTGATAACCTAAAATATAGCTACCCAGAAACCAGTCACCATGCCCTTAATAACATTAGTCTAAAGATTAACGAAGGGGATATGGTTCTATTAGTAGGTAGCTCAGGCAGTGGGAAGTCTTCTTTGCTCCGCGCTCTGTGCCGACTAATACCTGATTTTTATGGCGGTTCTATTAGTGGCACCGTGCAAGTTGCAGGACGACCATTAGCTACTTTGAGCCGTAAGGAGTTACTGCAAACCATCGGAATGGTATATGAAAATCCGGAAAATCAGCTGGTTATGACTACCGTTGAGCAGGAGCTTGCCTTTGGGCTGGAGAACCTTGGCCTACCGGTTAAGAACGGACTTTTGCGTCTGGGGGAAATGGCTGAAGCTTTGAGTTTAGCTTCCGGGATCGGACAGACCATCGCTTCCTTATCGGGTGGGCAAAAGCAGAAAACCGCATTAGCCGCAGTATTAGCACTACGGCCGCAGATCCTATTGCTTGATGAACCAACCTCTCGCTTGGATCCGGTTGCCAGTGAAGAGTTATTTAGTTTCTTACGCCGCCTAAATGAAGAAAATGGGTTGACCATTATTATGGCTGAACATCGTTTAGAACGGTGTTATCATTTGGTAGATCGGGTGGTCTATCTGGATGAGGGGCGTATAATCAGGGAAGACAAACCGGCAGATGCTGCCAGATGGGCGGCTAAACAGGGCAGCCCATTTATTCCCCCGGTGCCGAGATTGTTTGCCCAAATGGGATGTGACCAGATACCACTTACCGTTAAACAGGGGAAGGATTACTTAGATCACCCACCGTTATTACCTTATAATCTGGAAAGAACTGAATTAACCACCGTGGCAGAAATAGTGTTGGCAGTAACACAGCTCAGTTTTGCTTATCCTGGTGGTCCGCCGGTTTTAAAAAACGTAGATTTAAGCCTGCCTCGCGGTAGTATAACTGCTTTGATGGGTGCCAATGGCGCTGGTAAAAGTACCTTAGGTAAAAGTATTATGGGGTTGTTGAAGCCGAGCCAGGGTGGTATTTATCTACAAAACCAGGCCGTAAAGGGTACCAAGACCGAGGTATTGGCTCGTAAAATCGGATATTTACCCCAGGAGCTAAGTCAATATTTCTTTTTACCAACGGTAGACCAAGAAATTGAATTTAATCGAAAAAATCTCGGCTGCGCGGATGATGAGTGGTACCAATATTTAGTCGGTCTTTTCTCTTTGTCAGCCTTGGGGGGTAAAAATCCCCGTGATCTAAGTCGAGGTGAACAACAGAAAGCCGCCTTAGCCTGTGTCTTACTGCCCAAACCCGCAGTGCTGCTGTTGGATGAACCGACTCAGGGGCTCGATTTACAGTTTAAACAAGAACTAGGTAGGACGATGACCGTTTTGCAGCAAGAGGGTATCTCAACCTTAATGATTACTCATGATGTTGAGTTCGTTGCCGATTACGCGGATCGAGTGGCATTTCTGCAGCAGGGAGAAGTAATAGGGATGGGTACTAAGCGAGAAATGCTCAGTGGCAATACTTTTTATTCACCCCAGATCAATCGATTACTGGGAGGCAAAATACTAACCGTAGGTGAGGCTTTAATAAAGTTAGAACCCTGGGTTACTGCATCGGAGATAATGATGGACACGGTAGAAAAGTAATTATCAGAAAAGGCTTGTTAACAGTTGCAAGGTGGATTTTAATAATGACAAGATTACGAACAGGAATTCTTATAATAATGGGACTGGCTTTGCTGGCAGCTAGCTTGGTTTTTAGCTTGCTGAGTAGCAATAATCACTGGGGCTTGCTGGTTACCGTGGGAGCTTTGGTCTTTTGGTTCTTAGTGGTGTTGCTTTTTGAGAAAAGAGTAGTTGATCCTCGAATTATAGCCCTAGTGGCCACCATGGCTGCCCTGGCTACTCTGACCCGTGTCGCCTTCGCCCCAATTGCTGGTTTTAAGCCTACTACTTTTATTGTAATGATTACCGGCTATGTTTGTGGCCCGACCACCGGTTTGGCGGTTGGTGCGCTCACTGGTCTGGCTTCCAACTTCTTTCTGGGGCAGGGACCTTGGACTCCCTGGCAGATGGCTTGCTGGGGGCTATGTGGTGTGTTAGCCGGTTGGTTGGGACGAAGTCGTCCTGATTTTAGGATATGGCCGTTTGCTATCTTAACCGGCCTTTGCGGTTTTCTATTTGGCTGGATCATGAATATCTGGCATTGGGTAGCCTTTATTGAGCCGCTTAACCTAAAAACATTTTTGGCCACTTATCTTGCCAGTTTACCTTTTGATGGGTTACACGCTGCCGGCAATGTCGTATTCAGTTTACTATTTGGGCAGTTGTTTTATCGGAGCATTAATCGGGTGCATGGGCGGATAAAAATACGTACTGACTTTAATGAAGTGGCCAAGTGATAATAATAAGAAAATAATGAATAATTAACCTTAAATTCCAATATATTACCTAGTAGATGTCCCAAAAAAGAATAAGTCGATATCGGGTGCCCTCACTGCAAACGAGTGAGGATGAAAAGGGAAAGCGGTGTAAATCCGCTGCAGTATATCCCCTACTGTAATCGTGACGAACCCCGTAATACGCCACTGGGCACTAAGCCTGGGAAGGTACGGGATGTAGGATGAGCGAAAGCCAGGAAACCTGCCCGATGATCGGAATTTTTCAACTCAACTTCTGGGATGAGGAGGGGAGATAATCAGTGTTATCTACCGCCGCCAACCGATTTGGGTATGGCGGCTTTTGTATTGGTGGGGACATTATCATGCTAAACAAGATTACTAGAAGGAGGATTTTCATATGCGTGGGTCTTTGAAAAAATGGTTTTTAAGTATTTTATTGGTTTTGGCTGTATTGGTGGCTGCCCCGAGCAGTGTCCAAGCCTCCACCAGCAGCGCAGACATTGATACGGCCTGGGATAGCGCGGTCAGCTATAGTTATGAACACCCTGCCGAGCTAAACACTTTTTGGCCTTGGGTGTATGCCTTAGCTCTGGGGAGTCAGGGTGAAGAGTTGGTCAGTTCGGTGGTGATCAATCCATCGGTCACTTCTCCTACCGCACTGGCCAACAGTATTATCGGTGTGCTGGGCCAGAGAGAAGACCCCACCCGGGTGATGGTGGGTGATCAGGAAGTAAATCTGGTTACTCAACTGAAGGATACACAGGATGTAGCCAGCGGGCGTTTCGGCAGTGCTGACGCCACCTTAAACAACACCCTGTGGGCAGTGATCGCCCTCGACATGTATAACCGCCATTACCCGACCAACCCGGTCAGCTATGAGGTAAACCAGGCTATCTCCTATATTAAGAGTAAGCAGTCTCTGGCTGCCGACGACCCATTAAATCCTTACGGTTCGTTTAATGAAAGTGGTTCCAATGGTGATGCTGATTCCACCGCCCATGCTCTGGTCGCTCTTGCCAACCACGTTGCGGCAGATGATGCGGTAGTGCAAAATGCCTTGGCCTTTCTGCAGACAGTACAGAATGATCAGGGAAGAATAGATTATATTTCCTACTATGAGGGAATCTGTTATCAATCTGACAGCTCAGCCAGTACTGCCACCGTGATTGAAGCTTTATTGGCCCTGGGCCTCAATCCTCAGAGCGAAGCATGGACGAAAAATGGCAACACACTTATCGACGGCATGCTGGCACACCAGCAACCTGATGGACGGATTATTGATGACGCCGGAGGTTACAGTGTAGATAATACGGTTTTTGCCCTGGGGGCACTGGGTGACCTGCACGCTGGCAGTTCTAAATACCGGGGAATTTTCCCGCTCC
>JBLNAS010000120.1:0-2815 GCA_050259475.1 Methylocystaceae bacterium | reverse complement strand
TACAATCCGGAATGTTAGCCTTCGGTACTTCATCACGAGTACGAACTGGTATCCGTGCTACCTGGCCTCCCTGTAGTGCTGCTGTGGCAGTTAGTACCCGGCAGGGGCAAAGATATTCCTTGCCCGCGTAGTCTATTCCCTGCTGGCAGCCATTACCATGCACCCCCATCACTTCCGCATTTGCAACCTGCAATTCGAGCTGACAACTTAGCGGGCATAAGATACAAGTCATATTTATTGGCATACCCTTTCCCCCTTCCCGCTGTCATCTACTACATTAATACTGATTTCCGAATCGGATATACCCATGAGAACGCTGGCTTTGACTTTGACTGCCACCATTTCTGGGGGTCGTACAATTTTATGTGATTTGTTGACCAGCAGTTTTCCTCCCGCTTGAACCTTGACCCTAACTTTACGGGCAGTTGTTTTTACGCGTAAATAAAGGTTTAGCTCCGGCGGTAAGTCATTCAGGTTTATGGTCTGGGGTACTACAAACTGAACATTTTCTCCGGCCTTCACTTGTAATACCTTGGCCTTAGTTTTTGGCGGCTGCTTAATATAAGCTGCTGCGCTTAGACCAGCTACCTGAGCACTCATGGTCACATAATCCACCAGGTCATAAACATTCACTACATTACCGCAAGCAAATAGCCCAGGAATGCTGGTTTGCATGGTAGTATCCACCGTTGGGCCGCCAGTGCGTTGATCAAGCACCACCCCGGCCTGGGTAGAAAGTTCATTTTCAGGAATTAACCCGACGGAAAGAATTACTGTATCACACTTAATTTGCCTTTCACTGCCGACAATCGGCTGTCTTTCAGCATCAACTTGACTAACCACTACGGCATCCACTCGCTTTTTACCATGAATGGCAGTTATAGTATGGGAGAGATGAAGCGGAATAGCATAATCATCCAAACACTGCACAACGTTGCGAGTGAGGCCACTAGGTTGTGGAAGTATCTCATATACCCCTTCCACCGTTACTCCCTCTAAATGGAGTCGCCTAGCCATTATCAAACCAATATCACCACTGCCAAGAATAACTGCTCGTTTTCCCGGTAACACGCCTTCAATATTTACCAAACGCTGGGCGGTTCCAGCCGTAAAAACCCCGGCTGGTCTACTGCCTGGTATCATCACTTGCGCTCGGGTTCGTTCGCGGCAGCCCATGGCTAACACCACGGCCTGGGCTCGCAAGTCAAATACTCCCTGTTGGCTATTGATTGCCGTTAAGATAAAATCCTCATTATTTTGGGTAGGAGCAGAAATTTCAAGCACCATCGTGTCTAAAAGGGTTTCTATTTTAGCTTTAGCCACTTTTTCTTTATAAATATCAGCATACTCCGGCCCCGTATATCTTGCTTTTAATACCATTAGTCCAAAGCCATCGTGAATGCATTGCGGCAAGATGCCACCTAGATCATAGTCCCGTTCAATAATAATTACCTGGTTAGCCCCCCCGGCGCGCGCCGCCAAGGCGGCCGCCATTCCAGCGGGTCCGCCACCAATGATCGCTACCTCATAATGTCGATCATTCATGCTTAACAACCTCCTTCGCGGGCCACAAATAACCAGGAACCAGCGCCATCTTTATTTATTTGCGCCAGTGGCACTCCGGTCTCACGAGCCAAAATTGCTGCTACCCGTGGAGTACAGAACCCCCCTTGGCAACGACCCATGCCCGCTCGGGTACGCCTTTTAACCGCATCCAGGTTCGTTGCCGGTACCAAGCGATGAATCGCCGCTACGATTTCGCCCTCAGTTACCGTTTCACAACGGCAAACCACTCGGCCATAGCGATGATCATCCTTTATCATTTGGTTTTGCTGCTCCCGGGTTTGGGCTTTAAAATGCACCATATCCACTCGAAAAGGATTAAAACTCGGCTTAGCATTCAATGATAATCCATCTTCTTCGAGCAACTCCAAGACATATTCGGCAATAGCTGGTGCTGCTGCCAATCCAGGTGACTGGATACCAGCTACGTTAATCAGACCGCTAACCCGCCGTGAGGGGCGAATGTGAAAATCCTCGGTATAAGTAGCAGCTCTCAGGCCAGAGAAATAGGCAATCAGTCCCTGGGGATCAAAACCTTCCACCAGGTTCTCAAATTTACTCCGGGCACGCTCCATACCTGACTTAGTAGTTGCTACTTCCTCGCGATTAGGGGTTTCTTCAGCCGTCGGCCCAATTTCGATATTACCATCGACCGTCATCATAATCCCCCCACCCTTGGTATGAGGGTCGTAATTAAGCGTTACCTCGGCTAGGCAGGAACTGAACAAGTTAGCTTGTTTTTGGTCAAAGAGCAGTAGTTCTCCGCGACGAGCGTGCAGCGTAAATTCTGCCTCGCCGGCCATGGCTGCCACCTGATCCGCATAGATACCAGCCACATTTATCACTCTTGGGCAGGAGATAATTCCTTGTGGGGTATAGACACCAGTAACCACTCCATCAGCCACCCTAATCCCGGTGACTGGCGTATTCAATACAAGTTTAACTCCATTTTGGACGGCGTTTTCGGCGTAAGCTACGGTCACTTTGTAGGGGGAAGTCATTCCCGTATCCGGTGCATAAAAACCACCGAGTGCCCGCTGGGTAATCTGCGGTTCACGAGCCATTACCTCTTCCCGTGATAACAGCTCCACATTATTTACCCCGTTGAGCTCAGCCTGGGCCTTAATAAGTTCCAGTAAGACCATGGCCTCGGGCTGGGTTGCCACTCCTAACAGTCCACACCAATGCAAAGGGAAATCAAGTTCGGCCGCAATTTGGGGATAGAGTTGTACCCCTCGCACATTGAGTTGGG
>JBLNAS010000119.1:0-3261 GCA_050259475.1 Methylocystaceae bacterium | reverse complement strand
GTGGCTATGCCATGATTCCAGGAATCGAGCAGCAATGTGTCACCATCCACCATTGGGTTAATTCTGACGAGTTTAGTGATTACTTAGCCATTGCCCAATCGGCACCAGGCCCAGTAGCTGGCAACCTTGCTCTCTTGATTGGGCGTCACCTCGCGGGTTGGCCAGGCGGGTTAGCCTGCCTTTTAGCCGTGTCCCTTCCTTCTTTGCTGATTACGCTAATAATTGCCTACTCGCTGCTATCCTCGCCTTTGCCTAACTGGGCTCATGACATGCTCTATTTGCTAAAACCGGCTATCGCCGGCCTCGTGCTGGCAACCGCCTGGCGTTTGGCCACCGAGCTGGAACGCTCTCTCCCCGTTATACTGATTATGCTGCTTGGTTTACTAGCTCTGGAACTTGGATTCCATCCCGCGTTATTACTACTGCTCGGGGGCACTACCCTCCTGGTCTGGCGGCGGCGTAAACGAGGTGACAGTAATGTGGGTTAGTCTATTATTAGCCTTTTTACTCATCGGCGCTTTAAGTTTCGGAGGAGGATTTGCTGTCATCCCCGTAATGGCCGTTGAGCTAGTTGACCGTTTTCGGCTGCTATCCACCGCCGACCTCTATAATATGGTCACCTTAGCCCAAGTCGCTCCCGGCCCAGTGGCTGTTAACTCCTCGACTTTAGCGGGATACGCAATTGGTGGTCTTGGCTTTGCCTTACTAGCAACCTTGGCTTTGCTAATACCACCAGCTTTACTAACTTTTCTGCTGGTTTCCCTGTGGGAACGCTTACGCCATCACCTCAGTGCCCAAAACTTTATTGCTGGACTAAAACCGGTAGTAGTTGCCCTGGTTGCATCGGCGGGTATCGGTATGGCTTCCCGTTCTACCAATGACTTGACCAGCGCACTGGTCTTAACTCTGGCCACCCTGGCAGCCACCCGACTACGCCACCATCCTCTAGCTTTTATCGGAGGAGCATTAATAATAAGTCTTGGTTATGCACTGCTACGAGCCCGCGGTTTATGGGTATAATTATTACTAGATATCAGTTAATCCTTGCCACCATAACCAGCTTCGTATAACATAGTTAAGTTAGGCCAAACCTGATCTGAGGTCTCTAGCATAGAAAGGAAGACTATCTAATGAGTGACAATAACATTCGCAATATAGCCATCATTGCCCATGTAGACCATGGCAAGACCACCCTGGTTGATGAACTGCTGAAACAAAGCGGGGTTTTCAGGGTAAATGAAGCGGTTGCCGATCGCGTAATGGATTCCAATGATCTGGAGCGGGAACGCGGCATCACTATCCTGGCTAAAAACACCGCGATTCAATACCAGGGCATTAAAGTCAACATTATCGACACCCCAGGTCATGCTGACTTTGGTGGTGAGGTTGAACGCATAGTTAAGATGGTCGACGGTGTGCTGCTGGTGGTTGACGCCTTTGATGGCCCGATGCCGCAGACTCGTTTTGTTTTGAAAAAGGCTTTGGGTGAAGGCTTACGCACTCTGGTGGTGGTTAATAAAATTGACCGCGATGGTGCCCGCCCGCTAGAAGTAGTAGACGAGGTACTCGATCTTTTCATCGATTTGGGTGCCAGTGAAGAGCAGCTTGATTTCCCGGTGGTATTCACCTCAGCTCGTATGGGAGTTGCTGGTCTTTCTCCTGATGAAATCGAAACTGATATGCGTCCCTTGTTGGAAGCTATCTTAACCAAAATACCACCCCCAGTGGTTGATGAAGAATCGCCGCTGCAGATGTTAATATCCTCCCTGGATTATGATAACTATGTTGGTCGCCTAGGTATTGGCAAAATAACCCGCGGCATCATTAACCGGGGCCAGGAAATAACCCTTTGTACCACGCATGGCACCATGCGCAATGCCCGTATAAATCGCTTGTATACCTTTGTCGGCTTAAAAAAGGTAGAGGTAGAATCGGCGGCCAGTGGTAATATCGTGGTGATCAGTGGTATTGAGGATCTCAATATTGGCGACACGGTATGTCACACTGAACAGCCAGAAGCTTTGCCATTCGTAGCCATCGAAGAACCGACGATTTCGATGAACTTTCTGGTTAATGACAGCCCCTTGGCCGGCCGGGAAGGTACCTACGTCACCAGCCGTCATATCCGGGGACGTTTGGAGCGCGAACTCTTATCCAATGTCGCGCTCCGGGTGGAGGATACTGATTCCACCGACAGCTTTAAAGTATCAGGTCGTGGGGAACTGCACCTTTCAATTTTGATCGAAACCATGCGCCGCGAAGGTTATGAGTTTGCGGTTAGTACCCCGCAGGTGATTTACCGAGAAATAAACGGCATCACCTATGAGCCGATGGAACTACTGCTGATCGAAGTACCAGAAGAGTACTCCGGCATCGTCATGGAAAAGCTGGGACAGCGCCGGGGTGAGCTACGTAATATGAGCGCCACCAGCGGTGGCACCGTGCGCTTAGAGTTCGGCGTTCCCGCCCGAGGTCTAATTGGCTATCGTTCAGAGATGCTAACTGATACTCGTGGTAATGGCGTTATGTCGCACCTCTTTGATGGCTATGAGCCCTATAAGGGGGATTTGAAGCCCCGTACCCGGGGTTCACTAATTGCGAGTGAGCCAGGTAACTCGGTGGCCTACGGCTTAAATAATGCCCAGGAACGCGGCAATATGTTTATTGACCCCGGGGTCGAAGTTTATGAAGGCATGGTGGTGGGTGAAAGTGCTCGCGCCGAAGATATTGTCGTCAATGTCTGTAAGAAAAAGCATCTGACCAACACTCGAGCTTCGGGTTCGGATGATGCCCTGCGGCTTACCCCACCCATTCGTTTATCCCTGGAGCAAGCGATTGAATTCATCGCTGATGACGAGCTGGTAGAAATCACCCCCAAAAATATCCGCCTCCGCAAAAAGATTCTGGATAAAAACCTACGCAACAAAGCAGCAAAATAAAAATGAGAAAAAGGGGTCTGACCCCTTTTTCTCATTTTTATAGTTTATCTGGGGAAGGGATTTGGCAGCGGCGCAGAGAATGGTTTGCTAACTGCCAATGAAAGCGAGGTCTAATACCATGAAGGTTCGTGAACGGATGACCTCACCGGTCATATTTATCACTGCTGATACCAATGTCGCTGATGCCATGGCTTTGATGCGGGAAAAGGGTGTCAAACGCCTTCCGGTGTTAGAAAAGGGTAAACTAATCGGTATTGTTACCCTGATGGATTTAAGTGAAAATGCCCCCTCACCTGCTACCACCTTAAGTATTTTTGAGGCT
>JBLNAS010000118.1:0-3475 GCA_050259475.1 Methylocystaceae bacterium | reverse complement strand
TCTTCCGCGATGCGCCGGGCCCTGGGGTCGTGCTCCGCGATCTCCCGCGTGGCGGCCAGCCCGACCAGCAGGCTGAGCTGCACGTGCTTCGACCGGAACGCCGGGTCCTGCAGGTCCTGGGGGGTCAGTGAGGGCGGGGAGAAATTTGCTCACCTGCTGTTAAATAATATGGTATCAGTTAGTGTGTTTGACGATTATCAGGGAATATCATCATTGGCGGGCTTGCAACTTCAAGGAGTAGCTACCATAGTAAATCACGAACACCATGATTACTTCTCTTTTATGCAATTTCGAGGTATTAATCCCGAAAAGCTACCCGTCAAACTCAACATGATTTCTATAAAACCATCTAAGGTTGAGTTATTACACCATAGCCTGAAAACCGATGGTTATTCAATTCGTCAGATTTATCGATACCCGAACTAAAAAGAGAGATAAGGAGCTGCCAATCGGCGCTCCTTATCTTTTTATTCTTTCCAGCCCTGACGGAAGTGATTGCCATCACAATAAGGTTTTTTCCCTGATAAGCCGCAGCGACAAAGCGTCGCTTTACTACCCTGCTCCAAAAGCCCTCCCGTAGCATCAACCATTTCAAACTGGCCATCCAATACCAGCGGGCCATCTCTTAAGACTTTGATTTTTAACAATGCCGTATGGGCCTGGTAACCGACCCAACCTGGTCCACGCGCTAACTCGGAAGCGAGCTTGCTACCCACTGTAAGGTCATATTTCAATGCTCCCGAGGGGCAGGTATCAATGGTTCGTAAAATGCTTTCACCTGAGGCCGCTTGGACATTGACCCAAGGTCGCTGACCCAAGTCAAAAACCTGAGGTAACCCATTTAAACAGCGAGCAGAATGGGAGCATTTTTCTGGATACCAAAATACCCTTATGTCATCGGTTTCATATACTTTTTCCATTTTCTTTTCCCCCTTCAAATAACTAGTTTAATTCTAGAGAAAAACTTCTATTGCAGCAATACTGGACTACCTAACTGGTATTTGGTATCTTATCCTCAAGGTGAGGGTGCGAGGAGGCAAGAAATGACGATATCAGGAGTAAGGTTTTTTTACTTATTCCATAATGAAGATGAGGTTACAAAAAACTTAATACTTGTCATTAAGAATAGTGAATTTGGTCTGGAGTATAATATGGGCGGTGGCACCAGTGAGGCTAAACAGCCCTTGATTCCAGATTCAGCTCGCTTGTCGACCACCGATAACATGCTAGTCTGCAGTTTATTTCTAACTGATAACGATCTAGCTAACTCCCGCCAACGTATTAATGTTCTTGAAAATGCCGGGTTGATAAATGAAGGTTTTCTCGGCAAGATCACTTTAGTGGTTTATGATGACCATGACAGTTGGCAGCAGTTAAGCCATGAAGCCGAAGCAACATGGGAACGTCAGATAATATATTATCTTGATACGCCAGAGTTGAATCTAGCTCGCTTAGGGTGGTTATGGCCTAACCAAGAAACGATTTACATTGCACAAGCATCGAAACTTGACGCCCGATTAGTCTCTTTTTTTGACCTCGGCCTAGCTCAGGTTGAAGCAGCAGCTCTCAAGCTTCATACTATATCAGATCTATATATCAGCCAAAGTAAATACATAAGTCAAGAAAAGAACCGCTTGGATCGTACTTTAAGTGAGCTATTAAGACAACAATCAACCCTCGATTTTTCGAGCGAGAACCTGGCAGATTTCTTGGAAAAAAACCTTAATGAATTATCAAATGCCTATGTGGTAATATCGGGGTACTATCGCGTTATCCGGGAGGCTCACACCAGCACCGCTGGCTTATTATCAGCATTGCGTCGTCGAATTAGCCGTGACCCAGTTATGGCTAACCAACGTAGTATCAATGCTCTTTTCCTCGACTATTATCTCAGCCGTTTAACCACCATGCGTGATATACAAAAAGAGCTCCAAAGCTCTTTGAATGATCATCAGGCCGCCATTGAACTGATTCAAGGCCGGATTGATCTGATGAACAGTCGAGAAAATCTCCGTTTACAACACCGTTTGGGTGCCGTCATGGAACTAAACACCTCATTACAGGAGCAAAGTCTAACTTTCCAGATTGCCGCTAGTTTAATTGAGTTCATTATCCTAGCCTATTACTCATTGTCAATGTTTAAGTATCTAGCCCCTACTGCCTACCATCATGTCCCGTCCTGGTTGCTTCTCTTGCTCTTTTCCTCATTTGCGGGAGCAGCAGTAATGGGAACCCATGTGGTGGCCGAACGGATGCTGGGAAAACAGCATAAGAATACCGGTTCTATAATCGTATCCCTGCTCTTGCTAATTACCCTAGGGACTATATTCTATTTGGCGGCACGGTTCTAAGACTCCATTAGTTTATAAGCATTTAATCGAGCTTGTAGTTGCTTAAAATGAGATTCTTCTTCACGAGCTAGTTGTTCAAATAGAACACGGATATCAGTATCTTCGGCGTTGTTGGCATACTCCCGGTAGTGCTCTGCCGACTTTTTTTCGATCTCCATCGCCGTGTTTAATATAGTGATAATATTCATTCTTCACCCCATCAATATTTTCTTACTTCACATACTAACTTTTTATCATGGCTTTGTATAAACATATTTTAAGCATTGGCAATTATTAGTAGTTTGAACCATTTAAAGATTATGGAATTATGGCAACTGTTAGCTGAGGCCTAAAATGATTACGAACTATTTACAAGTTGCTATTAACTAGTTTAGAATTGTATCAACTTAATATAACTCCGAGTCCATTTGCCTACGGAAAAACCTCTTTTCTATGGCAACCGGACCGTTAGGGTGTAACCGGAAACAGTTATGCCTCCTGTTGGAAAGGAGTTGGGCTCGAGGGCATATCACACATGCGTTTAAAGCCGAACCTTTTTACAGGTTCGGCTTTTATTTGTCTCTTTAAGTTTTGGTTTAGTTGTCAATCCCATTCTTTTTCTCCCCACTACTGTGGGGATTTTTTTATCCGCTAAATTATCGTTCAAAATGCTCCACCAAATCATCCTTTAAAACAAATTCACGTATAAGGTAGATTAGACGACTTTTTGGGTTCGAAGCTAATTATCAGTTTAATCAACAACACTCCGTAGTAATTGTTCTAAGTTGACGAGCTGAGGTTTACCCATGGGCAGGCTGCTAATAAACTGATTTGCATAACCTTTGCCCTGCGGTGGTGGTAACATTCGCCGGTCAAGGATAACTATATTACCGCGGTCATGCTCACTACGAATTAGCCTGCCCATCCCTTGTTTCATTTTTAGTACCGCTTCCGGTATCATCAAATCGGCAAAGACTTTCCCCGACGGCATTTCCTCAAGCCAAGCTTGGTAAAAAGGATCCGCTGGTGATCGAAAAGGTAGGCGGACTATAATCAGTAAGCTCATCTGGTTTCCTGGTAAATCTACACCCTCCCAGAAGGTATCCGTGCCCATCAGGACACCACTCTCTTGCTCCTGCAAGCGG